>JASLLI010000019.1 GCA_030747125.1 Fidelibacterota bacterium
GACTTGAAAATAGGAGGTTCAAATTATTTAAAGCAAGAAATATTCACTTATAGCTATACTTATCCCCAGCCTGCTTCCTGCTCTTTCATCCAATATTGCCATATTTCTACTTTCCCTGCATGGTTTGCTATTCTCTATATAAAATTCAATTTCCATCTTGTTTTAAGTTTCAGGATGTTCCGAATTTTAATAGTGAATTTTTCAGTGCGGATACCATATTGAGCGAGCCAAACCCTCCCCAAAATACAAAATCTACCCTCACCGCGGAAGACTTGTGGGGTCAGTGTCTGCTGTATATTAAAGATCGTATTCCTGACCATGCTTACCAAACCTGGTTTGATGGAATTATTGCTGCAGGTATGTCCAATGAAGGTATTACCCTGCAGGTGCCGAATCAGTTTCATTATGAATGGTTGGAGTCTAAATATAGGCACCTCATTGACAATGCCCTTAAGGAATGTGCTGCACATCCACTGGTAGTGAACTACTCCGTGGTTATCAGTGACAAAACCATAGATGAAATCCCCAAACTTATAGAAAAGGAAAAACCCATCCCCCCGGGATATCAGCGCAAATCACAACTGAATTCCCGGTATATTTTTGAAAATTTTATTGAGGGAAAGAGTAATCAGTTTGCTAAAGCAGCAGCCATTTCAGTAGCGGACACCCCCGGGCAGACGCCTTATAATCCACTTCTCATTTACAGTAATCCCGGCTTGGGAAAGACCCATCTGTTACAGGCTATTGGGAATAAAATCCTCAAACAGAACAAGAATATGCATGTAGTATATCTCACCAGTGAAAAATTCATGCTGAATTTTATCAGCTCTATCCAAAAAAACCGCTCCACAGAATTTGCTAATAATTATCGCAATGTTGATATGTTTCTTTTAGATGATGTACAATTCTTCCAGGGGAAGAAAGAAACACAGGAGCAGTTTTTCCATCTATTTAATGATTTGTATCAGAAGGGACGGCAGGTAGTTTTAACTACAGATCGGCATCCCAACGATTTGAAAGGGCTTAAAGAAAGGTTGGTTTCACGATTTCAATCGGGACTCATTGTAGATATTCAACCGCCTGATCTGGAGACCAGAATTGCAATCCTGATGAAAAAAGCTGAAGACGACAGCCTGGAAATTCCTTATGATGTAACAGAATTTATTGCCTCAGCCATAAAGGGAGATATCAGGGCAATGGAAGGGGCATTGGTAAAACTGCTTGCGTTGTCATCCCTGCGCAGGGAAGACATTACCATGTCTTTAGCTCAACAGGTGTTGACCAATATTATCGGAGACCATAGTCTTGAGGATATTACCATTGATAAAATTTTAAAATATGTCTGCAGGAAAATGAAGATCAGTGAAAGACAGGTTATGGGAAAGAGCAGAACCATGAATATTGCCTTAGCGCGTCAGCTGGCCATGTATCTCTCGAAAGAACTCACCAGCGCATCTCTGGCAAATATTGGATCCCATATCGGAGGACGGGATCATTCCACCGTGATTCATGCCTGTAAAAATATAGATAAAAAAGCCCTTGCTGAATCAGATTTTAAGCGTAAATTGGAAGTGATGAAAAACGAAATCTCCGGGCAGTAATGCACCGGTCAAGATAAAGGAGTTATCCATGGAAAACATACTCATTATTGATGATGATATTCAATTAACAGAATTATTGATAGAATTCTTAGGTTCCTATAAATATAATGTACAAGCCAAGCATACCCCGGAAGAAGGATTGGAATATATAAAATCTAATAATGAAGTAAATGCAATTATTTTGGACATTATGCTGCCGGGTATGGACGGATTTCAGGTACTGCGGAAAATCAGAGAAAATTTGTCAATTCCCGTAATCATGCTTACAGCACGGGGAGAAGTAACAGATAAAATAGTAGGGCTGGAATTAGGGGCAGATGATTATCTTTCCAAGCCATTTGAACCGCGGGAGTTGCTTGCACGAATACAATCCATTTTGCGCCGTACGCACTCACCAGCGGGAATTGTGGAATTTGTAGAGTTTAAAGATTTGACTATAGATAAAATAAAACAGGAAGTCTGTCTGGATGGTGAGGTTATATCCCTGTCAACCACAGAATATGAAGCCCTGTTATTATTTGTAGAAAATGCCGGAGAATCTTTAGACAGAGAATTTCTGGTAGAAAATTTGAGAGGAATATCCTGGCAAAGTTATGACCGGTCGGTGGATGTTTTGGTGAGCCGCCTGAGAGGAAAGCTTGGCGAAACTCCCTCTAAGACACGATTCATTAAAACAATACACGGTGTAGGATATAAATTCATCGGAGAATCGAAAGATTAAACCAGACCTGCGGTTTCGTAAAAGCCTTTTTACCCGATTAGGCTTTCTACTGATAGTATTCACTATTTCCTTAACAGCTGTCCTTTACTACCAGTTCACTTTTTCTTTCACCACTCAGGACAGTATTCTGGATGCCCATGAGAAATATTATTATTCCCAAATGGTGTTAGACTGGGGATCGCCTCCTGATACCCATAAAGTGCATGCTGAAATCAGTAATCTGCAAATGTGGTGCGGTATTTACACCCGCGGGGAAACCGAAACTGGTATTGCCTTCCCCGACTCCGTTTATTGGTCAAATCTGCCTGAAAACATTCACCCCAGTGAGTTTTACAGCTGGACAAAAAGTACAGACTTTGAAGAATTATATGAACTAAATATTCCTCTGCCGGTATTTTTTGGAGAAATAAATTCCATGCCTGTCACCGTAGTGGATAATGGTGATTTTCTCTTTTATGTTGTCATTGATTATGTCCCTCCCAGCGAGTTGTATAATCTGGTATTTGCTGTTATTCTGGCCCTTCTTTTCTTCGTTGCCTTGTATTTGTTTATCAGGCGCTATCTGAAACCGGTAGAGCTCATGAAAAACCGCATTGATGCACTGGAAGCGGGTGATTTGAAATCCAGCATTGATATTATCGGTGAGGATGAATTGGCAAGCCTGTCTCACTCCATGAATAAGTTGATTTTGGAAATAAATAAATTGCTGGAAAATAAACATCAGTTATTGTTGGAAGTAAGCCATGAATTGCGTTCTCCACTGGCAAGAATGCAGCTCCTTTTAGCAATGTTACCTGAGCATAAAAATATAACCAAGTTAAAAGAAGAGATAGGCTTTCTGGAAGGTATGATAGAGAATCTGTTGCTTTCAGACAGGCTTTCCATGCCCTATTCAAAGCTCAATATGGACACCCTTACCACCTCAGAAATTCTTAACAAAGTATTGGATATGTTCCCCAATACACGAGAGAAAATTCAGGTTAAAAACCCCATACCTGATGAGAATATTAGGATTGACGAAACCAAGTTCAGTTTAGCCCTGCGGAATTTATTGGATAATGCCTTCAAATATAACAAGAAGGACTCTGATATTGAGCTCACTGTTTCCAGGCATGAAGATATAGAATTTCAGGTAAAGGATTTTGGTATTGGTATATCACCTGAAAATATCCAGAAAATCATCCAGCCTTTTTACCAGGCAGATCAGACAGTTTCCACAAAAGGCTTTGGATTGGGACTTACCATCTGTAAAAAAATTATTGAATCTCATCAAGGACGCCTTACCATTTCCTCAGTACCGGGAGAAGGTTCTGCCTTCACCTTGCATCTCCCGATAATTAAAACTTGACAACCCCTGAAAATAACTCTAAATTAAGGGCAAGAAAAGTAACCTAAAAATAAAAGTCTAAATAGAGGAAATAATCATGCAAAGATCATCAGTAAATAAAGTAATCCTTGTCGGCCACATAGGCAATAAACCCGAGGGAAGATATACGCCATCCGGTACTTCTACTGCCAGTTTTTCAATCGCTACCAATGAAACCTGGTATGATAGTGAAAAAGAGAAGAAAGAAAAAACAGAATGGCATAATATCGTTGCCTGGAACAAGCTGGCAGATTTTACCACAGAGTATCTACAGAAAGGTCAACTTGTATATGTAGAAGGACGCCTCCAAACCCGTACCTATAATGATAAGGATGAAGTTCAGCATCGCGTTACAGAAGTGATCGCCGGCACAATTACCCCCCTTGAGTGGAAATCTGCAGGCAAAAAAGATAACGGATCAGCAGAAAAACCGGTAAGTGAAAAGGTGTCTGAACCGACGGGAGATGAAGATCTCCCCTTCTGAAAAACGAATTGTAACAATGGCGTTACAATTCGTTACAATGCTGTAACAAAAAATCCTTGGTCATAGTATAGTCCATTGCTGTATATTTATACCCAGAAGGAGGTCTTATTATGAAGATAGTAAACAGTATATTAGTATTAACTATATTAGTTGGTGGTCTTGTTTTCGCCAGGAGCGGAGTGCTAAATCCAAGAGTTGAGGAAAATAAAACACGGGTTAAATCCGAGCATTTCTGGGTGAAAGATCATTCAGATGCTGAGGACAAACAACTTGATAGAAAACGCTCACATAAGCGGAGACGGAAAGTAAGAAAACCTATTAAAGGATTAAGATAATAAGCAGTTTATAACCTTATCTATGGAAAAGGCGTCGGTTTAGACGCCTTTTTTATTTTAGTTTATATATTATGAAAAAGCTATTAATTATTCTACTTATCAATTCATTATTCCTTTTAACCGGCTGTGCCTCTACCTGTATGGAATACCGTTCAGCCACAACCGCCGCCCGCAGTGAAAAAAATCTGAAACGAGCCGAAGAATGGGGCCTGAAAGCCCTTGACTCTCCGGAATGCAATCCCAGTATGGACGGCCAAGCTCCCTACTTTCTTGCCACGGAAGTTTATCTGAATCAGAAGAAATATAAAGAAATGGCAGAAATGCTCACTTTAGCTGCGGACAGAAATCCAGATCAGCTATTGGAAAACCCCTTTAAACTGGGGGACACACCTGTTAAAACCATTGGGGAAGGCGTTCAGGCATACCGTGATCAGGAATGGGCAAAAATTTATAACCATGCTGTTGAATTGATTCAAAAGGAAAAAGTAGAAAAAGCAAAGGAGCAGATAGAAATTGCTGTCTTGCTGCACCCTTCTAAAAGTGAAAACTATTCCACTCTGGCAGCTATCCACATGCAGAATAACGATATAGAGATGGCGCTGGAGATTGTAGAAAGAGGATTAGCCGCTAATAATGAAAGCTCAATTTTATACCAGTTAAAAGCAGATATTTTTTCCCAGTCAGGGGAATATCTGAAAGCCAAAGAAAGCTATCTGAAATCTATTGAGTATGCTGATGACCCGGGACCTATCCGCAGAAAATTACTCTTTATTTATATTGACCTGGGAGAAAACCAGAAAGCCATTGATGAATCTAATATTCTTTTAGACAGCTATCCTAATGACCCTGATTTATACTATAATGTAGGTGTGCTATATCAACGCCTCACTCTGGAAATATTTGACCCTGCAAGAGATGAGTTTCTTGAAACCACCGCAGAATCCGGTGCTGAATCAATCACAAAACTGTACCATAATTTTAAAACTACCCGTCAATATGCCTATAATTCCAGGGATTATTTCTTACAGGCTAGTGACTTAGAGTTGGAAGGCAATCTTTCCACGAAGGATGCCGTTGGTGAAATGAAGAAACTTATGAAACAGATTGACGATTTATTCATCCCCTCCCTTAGAGAAACTGCCCGGGAAGCGGGTGTAGATTTAGACTAAAACTAAAAAGCGGGACAACTTTAGTTGTCCCGCTTCTCTTTTCCTTTTCTCCCCCTTCAAATAAATTTTATTGAAAGATGCGTAAATCTAATCAATAAAACCTATTAATTCTGTAACGCAGGTCACAAAATTTCTATCCGATTCGTTTTCTTTTAATTAAATATTCGGACAAAGCAACATCCAGAGAATCTTCAGTGGACAGTTGTACATAGTCTATATTTTTTTGTCCGCATTTCATTTTATAATTCTCACAAAATGCCTTGATGCTGTTTTGGTAGTCCGATTGTATATGCCAGGGATCTGTTATAATTTCCGTACCTGATTCCATATCTCTGAACCGGGTACGGTGATTAAAATCCAACTGTAATTCTTGAGGGTCCAGAATATGAAACACCACTACCTCGTGCCCTTTATATCTGAAATGCTGGAGCCCGGACAGTACCTCATCCGGATCATCTATTAAATCAGAGATCACAACAATTAATCCCCGCTTTTTAATGCTTTCTGCAGTTTGATGCAGTACAGGAGCAATGTTTGTTTCAGGCCCCGGTTTTATGGATTGCATTTTTGCCAGTAAAATATTCAAATGGCTCCGTTTTGACCGGGCGGGAATATTCACACGAATTTTCTCATCAAAGAGAGTAAGCCCTACTGCATCCTGCTGTTTCAGCATGAGATAGCCTAAGGATGCTGCTAAAATTTGAGCATAGTCTAATTTACTAATATCCGCAGATTTATACTGCATAGATGCACTTTGATCAACAAGAAGGTAAGACTTGAGATTGGTTTCTTCCTCAAACTGTTTAATGAAAAAACGGTCTGTCTTCCCCCAGAGCTTCCAGTCCACATGACGAATTTCATCTCCTGCACCATAGGAACGGTGTTCGGAAAATTCCACCGAAAACCCATGGTAAGGGCTTTTATGCAGACCTACGATGAATCCCTCCACTACATATCTGGCTTTCAGGGACAGGTTGTCTAGCCGGGAAATGATAGAAGGAGTAAGCACAGTGGTGGCTGCCATAGAAAACTATACTGCTGTTAACAACTCAGAGAGGATATTGTCTCTGGTAATACCGTCAGCTTCTGCATTGAAGTTGGGAATGATGCGGTGCCGGAGAACAGGGTTCAACATAGCCTGTACATCTGCAATATCCGGTGTGGTACGACCATCCAGAACCGCTCTTGCTTTTGCAGCTAAAATTAAATACATACTGGCACGGGGACCGGCTCCCCATTCCAACCAGTCTTTTGCCTGAGAGGTCACTGAACCATTTCCCGTTGTGCGGGTATGGTTGACAAAGTCAACGGCATATTCGATGACATTATCAGCTACGGGCACATTGCGTACTAACTCCTGATAGGCAAAAAGATCCTCTGCTTTTAATACAGGCTTAGCGGAATCAGTTCCGATGCCGGTGGTTGATTTTACAATTTCTACTTCCTCATTTCGAGAAGGGTAGGAAATCAATATATTAAACATGAATCTGTCCAACTGGGCTTCCGGCAGGGGATAGGTTCCTTCCTGCTCAATGGGATTCTGTGTTGCCAATACAAAGAAGGGTTCTTCAAGAGTATAGGTTTCTCCTCCTGCAGTGACTTTATGTTCCTGCATAGCCTCAAGAAGTGCAGCCTGAGTTTTGGGAGGGGTACGGTTTATTTCGTCTGCCAGCACGATATTGGCAAATACGGGTCCCTTAAAAAATTTAAAACTTCGTTTTCCTGTACCATGTTCTTCTTCAATAATTTCCGTACCGGTAATATCTGAGGGCATGAGGTCAGGGGTGAACTGAATGCGGTTAAAACTGAGGTCAAGCGCATCTGACAGAGTTTTGATAAGCAGGGTTTTAGCCAACCCGGGCACACCTTCCAACAGGATATGTCCACGGCATAACAGAGAAATAAAGAGATGCTCTATAATCTCAGTTTGTCCGATAATAACTTTGGAAATTTCCTGAAAAAGTGTTTCCTTATCCGCCTGTAGTTTTTCAACTAACTGAATATTATCCATTTTTATCCTTTATTTTAGGGGTAGAAATCTAAAGTTTCCCTCAGAGCCCTACAATTAAAAATCTGTGAATCTCCCTAATATTTTCATACTAAATTTCGAACCCGTTTTCAATGCTATAAATTGATATATGCCAAGGACAAATTTCTCCATACCTGTCTGAAGGGTATGAACCTTAAAGAACTGCAGACTTTTTGCCAAGATAATGGCGAATCTGCATTCAGAGGCAGCCAGCTATATGAATGGATGTACCGCCATGGAGTGGATACCATTGAAGAGATGTCAAACCTCTCTCAATCTTTCAGGGAAAAACTGTCAGAAAATTGTAGCATTCAAACCCTCCATGTGGATAGGACAAACCCTTCCCAAATTGACCAATCTGTCAAATTGTTGTTTCGTACTTTAGATCAACAATTTATTGAGACAGTTTCCATGGTGGATGGTAACAGGCATACCGTTTGCCTTTCTTCCCAGGTTGGCTGTGCTTTGGACTGCCGGTTCTGTGCCACCGGTGAAATGGGACTTACCCGCAATCTCACTACAGGGGAGATAGTCGATCAGCTCATTTATGTTCGGAAACATATTGCCCAGCCAATTACCAATGTGGTATTTATGGGAATGGGTGAACCATTTCATAATTATGAGAATGTTCTCAATGCCGCAGATATTTTTCATGACCCGAAAGGGTTTAATCTGGCTTCCACCAGAATTACTATTTCAACAGTTGGACTGTTACCACAAATTCAGCAATTCATTCAAGAGAATCGTAGATATAAATTGGCTATTTCCCTCAATGCTGCATTTGATAAAGACAGATCAAAAATTATGCCCGTAAATAAAAAATGGCCCATTGAGGATCTTATACATGCCGGCAGGGAATATTCCAATCAGAAGAAACGGCAGGTCATGTTTGAATATGTACTGTTGAAAGGGGTGAATGATTCTGAAGAGGACGCCCTGGAACTTGCAGGTCTCCTAAAAAATGTAGAGTGCAAAATCAATGTGATTCCCTATAATGAAATGGGAGGAGAATTTACCCGGCCTGATACACAGACAATTGAAAAATTTGTTAATGTACTCCATAAACATCGTCGTGGCTACAGGGTGTTGGTGCGTTGGAGTAAAGGGCAGGATATTGCCGCAGGATGTGGACAGCTTGCAGGGCAGACCGCATGAATCTCACTGAAATATCCCGTTATATTGCAGATAAAATTTCTATCACTCCCCGCTCCGCAGCAATATTGGGCTCCGGATTAGGTAATTTCACCGAATGCCTTACTGACAAAGTGGTCATACCCTATGAAGATATTCCCGGATATCCCTTATCCTCTGTAACAGGTCATGCAGGGGAATGGGTTTTTGGCTTTGCAGGGAATAAGCCTGTAATTTGTGCGAAGGGTAGATTCCATTTTTATGAAGGATATACTGCAGAAGAGGCGGCACTTCCTGTAAAAATTATTCACGAATTAAATTGCAATTCTGTATTCATAACAAATGCTGCCGGTTGTCTCAATATGGATTGGCATCTGGGTGATTTAATGCTCATTACCGGGTTCATTGACTATACTTTTACCAAGGATAAAAACAATCCCCAAGTACATTCCATTCCCCTACATAAGGAGCTGGATAAAATCAGGGAAATAGCAAAACAGCAGGAGATAGAATTAAGAGAAGGGAATTATGTGTGGACATTGGGTCCCAGCTATGAAACGCCTGCAGAAATTCAGGATATTATATCTCTAGGAGGTCATGCAGTGGGAATGTCAACGGTGCCTGAAATGAGAAAAGCACTTGAGAGAGGCATGCAGGTTAGAGGAATTTCCTGCCTCACAAATTATGGTGCAGGGATGCAGGATGAGGCTCTCTCTCATGCTGAGGTTTTGGAAACCACATCCAGGGTGAATCAGAAATTTACCCGGTTACTGGCAGAAATTATTTAAATTCAACAACGGTTATTCCTGCTCCGCCTTGATCTTCATCGGCGAAATAGTAGCGGGAAATAAAAGATTGAGAAGATAAAAATTCTCTTATTGCCGACATTAAGGCTCCGGTTCCTTTTCCGTGCAAAATGTGAACAAAACTCAACCCTGAAAGGAGCGCTCCATCTAAAAAAGCAGTTGTTTCCCCGATAGCCTCTTCTACCCGTTTCCCTCGTAAGTCTAACTGCAGGCTGGCGGGTGCAGATACTTTATTCAAAGAGGGTGCCACTTTTTTCTGTTGTTCCTCCTGAGGGGGATCAAGTCTGCTGAGTTCCTCTAATTTCAGGGTAATACGGATACCGTTAGCTTCAACTCTGACTCTGTTTTTCTTATCAGGAAGAGCAGTTATCTTCCCGTCAGTATTAAGTTTGGGGATGAACACCATTACGCCTGGCTTAGCATCTTTCATTGAAAGAGTGGAATGATGTGTAACCTCCTCATTTTGATCAGACTGAATACGGGTCAATTCTGTTTGTACAACTTCCTTAGCTTTCTTAATGGATCGGGAATCTGCCTGGTTTTTTCTAATTTCTGCAACGAGCTTTTCAATTTCTCTGCGGGATTGAATCAATAATTCCTCAGATTTCAAATTGGCATCAGTTTTTGCAGATTTGTGAATAGCTGCAATTTCCTTCTCCTTTTGTTGCATCTCTTTCTCAAGGTGTTGGAGTTTTGCTTCCCTATCTTCAAGGTCCATTTTGAGTTGCTTTATCGCAGTCTGTTCCCGGTCTAATTTTGCCAGCAGATTTTCCAGGTGTACTGAGCCATCCCCTAATAATGATTTTGAGCGGGAAATTATCTCATCTGACAAACCCATCCGTTTAGAAATTTCCAGTGCATAACTTGCGCCCGGCATTCCCAGCTGCAGGGTATAGGAGGGCATTAATTTATCTGAATCGAAGGACATATTCCCATTGATGATGCCCTTTTCTTCTGCAGCCCAAACTTTGAGGGCTCCTAAATGGGTTGTGGCTAAAACAGAAGCTCCCTTTCCCTTTATTTTTTCAAGAATAGCCCGTGAAATGGCAGCACCTGCTTCCGGGTCAGTACCCGTTCCCAGCTCATCCAACAAAATGAGGGTAGTAGTGTTTGCTCTATCAGTAATGTCTGTTAATGCCTGAATATGCGCAGAAAAGGTAGAAAGATCATCATCAATGGACTGACGGTCTCCAATATCTGCCATGAAGGCGGTGAAAAGTGGTAATTGGGCTATTTTCGCAGGAGTATACAATCTGCATTGTGCCATGAGGCAGTACAGCCCTACCGATTTTAACACCACTGTTTTACCTCCTGCATTTGGTCCTGATAAGAGCAGTATCTTTTCATCCTCCATTTCCAGAGTGAGAGGTATTGCAGGTTTATCGACCAAGGTGAAAAGGGGATTGACGGCAGTATCAATTTTCAAAATTCCTTTGTCATTAAATTCAGGTCGAACTGCATCCAATTTATCTGCTAGCCTGGCGATAGTATTATGGCGGTCTAAAATATTAAGAATGTGAACGGTGGTTGTAATTTCCTGCACGAATGGATGGAAAAATGTAGTCAGTTCCCTCAAAATTCGGTTTTCTTCTTCCCTGATTGAAAAGTGCAATTCTGTAATTCTGTTGTTCAATTCTATAATGGCAATAGGCTCAACATAAACGGTCTGCCCTGTGGCAGATTGATCCTGAACGATGCCTTTAATTTTACTTTTTCGGTTTGCCTTTAGGGGCAGCACTGACCTCCCGTGACGCCAGGCAATTTGGTCACCTCCCAGCCAGTCATTCTCCCGAGCTTCGATAAATATTTTCTGCATAGTCTGTTTAATTCCCCCTTGGGTTTTTTGCAGACTGCGGTGCAGTTCTTTCAGGGTGGGGCTGGCATCCGGTTTGATGGTGAAGTCATCATCGAACACCTTTTGGATAGTGGCAATACTTTTCTCTGAAGCATATAAATCTTTCCCGACGGCAACCCACTTTGGAAAATTCTCTTTATTAATATAAGATTTTATGTTCTTTGACAGAGTCAGGATTTTATATAGTTCCCGGAATTGGTTTTGGTTTAATTGACTGCCTACAATTTCCAGTACGGAAACCCAATCGGAGCCTGAAGGAATTGTACTCATCGGCAGAGGAGCTTCCCTCTGAATAGCAGCAGTTAATTCATCTGTGAAATCAAATGATTCATTTAATTGCGAGATGTCCGTTATGGGAGTTAGCGTTGAAAAGTAGTTTTTATTTTCCTCGCTGGAACAATGATCCTTAAGCCAGTCACAAATGAGGGGGAACCCCACATCGGATTTAAACTGTTCGGTTACTAAAATCTGAGCCATGAAAATACTTTGGCTGTTACATTATGTTGCAGAGACTCAGAAAGATAGGGAACTCAGGGAGAATTGAGTATATCCTGTACTTTTTCCTCATCAGACAATTCCTTGATTTTCTGCTGGAAGGAGTCCAGCTTATTATCCATGGGGACAGTGAGGATTACCAATTCTTTTACATGGTCGCAGATTTGATACATAACAGAATCATTTTCCAATTTTTGTCGGATGGTGTGGTTTTCATCTAATTTGAGGGGGATTGCCTGAATGATGAAAATGAGGAGGCTCACGATGAGAAACCCTTTCAACATCCCCAAGAGTAAACCTAATACTCTGTTCAGCCATCCCAAAAGGACCAATTCAATAAATTTCTGCAGAATTTTGGCAATTATGGTAATGGTCACAGCAGAAGCAACAAAGACCAACAAATAGGCCACCGTAACCCTCACCGAGCCTTCGCTGAAATAGGGCTGAAGAATGGGGAGGAGTTGTTGGTGAAATTTAGAAGCCAGGATAAAGCCTCCGATGAGGCTTATGAGGCGTGCCATTTCTTCGATAAACCCGTGACGAAGTCCATTGAAAGTGAAATATCCCAGGATGAGGGCAATGACAATATCAGGAGGGGTTATGCTCATGAATTTAATTCCTCAAGAACCAGTTTTTGAACCAACTTCCCGTCTGCCTGTCCTGAAAGTTCTTTCATAATGGGACCCATAACCTTACCCATGTCTTTAGCCGATTCAGCTCCTGAAGTTTGTATCGCCATCTTCACAACTTCTCTAATTTTATCCTCAGACATTTGTTCCGGCAAAAATTTTTCAAGAAGGGAGAGTTCGAATTTTTCCTGATCTGCCAGATCATTTCTGCCACCTGTTTCATATTGATGAATAGACTCCTTCAATTGCTTTCCAGCTGAAAGTAAAATTTTTTGGGATTCCTCTTCTGTGAGGTTCTCCCCTTTATCAATTTGGGCAGCTTTCAGTTTGCCAATGATGTTTCGAAGTCCCGTTAAAGTGGCTTTATCGCCGGACCTCATGGCATCCTTCAGCTCGTTTTGTAATGTTTCTAACATAAAATACCTTGATGGATGAAGGGGAAATTTACAGGTGGGGTGGTTATCAACTACAATGGTATAGTTCAGGGTATTCTTGTATTTCCCCATTAAATCTTTATAAATTTATCTCTTATGCAGAATAAGATTTACATAGGAATACAGAGAAAAATCAGGCAAAAAACCATTTAACAGGAATGCACCCTTAAAGGTGCATTCTTTATTTAACAGATAGAAAATGAATCAAACATTAGAACGGCTAATAAAACTACAGGAAATTGATGCCCGGCTTTTGGAAATACGGGAACACATGGGCGATCTTCCAGGGACAGTTGAGTCTCAGGAATCTGAAATTTCCACCCTCCAATCAGATAACACAGAAAAACAGGAACGGATTACCTTGCTTGAAAAAGATATCCGTCACCATGAAGCAGAAATTGATGATTTCAGTACAAAGCTGGGAAAATACAAAGAACAATTATTCCTGGTTACTTCCAACAAGGAATATGAAGCGCTGAACCAGGAAATTGATCACATGAAGGCAGCCATATCTGAATCAGAGTCTGTGCAGTTGGCGTTTGAAGAGGAAAAAACAGGGCTGGAGGAAACCATAAAGTTGAATTCAGGAAAAATTGAAACTATTATGGAATCCCTCACAGGGAACAAGGCAGAATTAGAAGAAGCTCTTGCTGAAACGGTGCAGGAACAGGAAGAGTTAGAGAAATCTAAAAATAGTTTAGAGGATGGTATAGAATCCAATTATCTCAATGCCTATCAACGCATTGCCAGTACCCGTGATGGGGTGGGTATGGAGAGTATAATAGGCCAGGCCTGTGGCGGGTGCTTTAGTCAGTTACCTCCTCAAACAGTAATTGAGATAAAACAAAATAATCAAATTATTACTTGTCCCGGATGCGGCATATTGCTTTTCTGGGATGGTGCAGAAGATTAGTAGAGGTTGGTGAGATGACCGCCCCCGGCATCTGTCGGGAGAGGAAAGTCCGAACTCCGCAGGACAGGGTGCCTCTTAACGGGAGGACCCAATCAAGGGATGGCAAGTGCAGCAGAAAGTAAACATCTCTTCTGTGGCAGCACAGGAGAGAAACAGGTGAAATGGTGGTGTAAGAGACCACCGGTGTATATGGAAACATATGCAGCCAGGTAAACCCCGCCCGGAGCAAGATCAAGCAATCCAGTATGGTCCGTACGTTTAGGATGGGTAGATCGCAAGATCCCGGTTGTGAGGCCGGGACCAGATGAATGGTCATCATCCCGACTTGTCGGGAAACAGAATTCGGCTTATGATCCAACCTCAATAATTTTATGATAGAGCCGGTTTGGAGATTCAAATCCATTGATGAAGACTGTGTGAAAAAAGTAGCAGAGACCTTCAGTATTCCCCACACAATCGCCCGGGTGATGAGTTTGAGAGGAATCCAAAACAGGGAGAACTCAAAAAAATTCTTCTATCCCCACCTTGAAGGAATACATGACCCATTTCTTATGAAAGATATGGAGGATGCGGTTTCCAGAATTCTTCAAACCATATCAGAAAAAAAATCCATCCTCATATTTGGAGATTATGATGTTGATGGTACCACCTCCGCAGCCTTTCTAACCCTGTTCTTTCAATCACTTGAGGTTGATGTCCACTATTACATCCCCAGCAGAGAGAAGGAAGGCTATGGAGTATCAAAGCAGGGAATTGAATATGGAAAATTAATCGGAGCGGATATTCTCATTACCTGTGATTGCGGTATTAATGCCTTTGAACAAGTTGATTTTGCGAATAGTCTGGGTATTGATGTTATCATTTCAGATCACCATAAACCTGAAGCAAAACTTCCTGACGCTGCAGCAGTAATTAATCCCAACCGACTTGATTGCAATTATCCCTTTAAGGGTCTATGCGGTGCGGGAGTTGCATTTAAACTGGCATTGGCACTCTGCCAAAAAGGAGGATATGATCAAGCCCTTGCCTGGAAGCATTCAGATTTAATTACTCTGGGGATCGCTGCTGACTTGGTTCCTATTAAGGATGAAAACCGTATCATTGTGCATTATGGAATCAAACAAATGCAGAAACAGACGAACTCCGGCATTACTGCTCTTTTGAAAACGGGAGGGCTGTGGAAAAAAGAGATAACCGTTGGCAGACTCGTATTTTGGATGGCACCTAAAATTAACGCTGCAGGAAGACTCGGGGATGCTTCACGAGCTGTAAAATTACTCACTACCAATAACCCTGTGCGGGCCATGGATATTGCACGAGAGTTAGAAGATGAAAATAACTTGCGGAAAGAAATTACCCATAAAATAACAGAAGAAGCCCTATATCAGGTAAAAACCAATTGTAACCTGGATAAAGAAAAAGCCATTATTTTAGGTTCTGAAGACTGGCACCCGGGTGTAGTCGGTATTGTGGCATCCAGAATAAAGGAGACTTTCGCAAGACCTGCCATTATTATATCTTTTGAAGAGGATGAAGGTAAGGGATCCTGCCGTAGTATTTATGGCTTTGATATGGTGGATGCACTGAGAGAATGTGCTTCCAGTTTAACCGGATTTGGTGGACATCCAATTGCAGCGGGACTCTCCCTGCAAAAGGAAAAATTTGATGCATTTAAGGCAACCTTCCTTAAAGTGGCAGAAAATCAGATATCCACAGAAGAACTCACACCAACTATTATGGTTGATTCCGAACTGAACCTTGAAGACTTAGATCATCGCATGTTAAAATTTCTCAACTCCATGGAGCCTTATGGCCCCGGAAATATGAGACCGATTTTTACCACAAAAAATATCAGGGTGGAAGGCATTCCCCAACTATTAGGGAGAGACCAAAATACTCTCAAGTTTTCGGTTAAGCAGAAAAAAACCCCTTTTGAGTCCATTGGGTTTAATATGGCTGAGCATTATGAAAAATTGATTTTAAATTCGCCTATTGATATTGCCTATGTCATTGGTGAAAATGAATGGAATGGGAAGAGAACCGTTCAATTAGAGTTAAAGGATATAAAATTGAGCAACAAAAATGGCACAGAAAATTAATTCCACCACAATCATATTACTTAAACTGAAAGTATAAATGTGGCAGTCCTAATACAACAAAGCATAAAATAAATTTTAAATAAGAGATCGAGAGAAAAGATGTCAAATCCATATATTTCCGGGACGGGATATTATTTACCGCCAAGGGTTGTTACTAATGAAGAGCTTTCAAATTTCATGGACACCTCAAATGAATGGATATTGGAACGAACGGGAATTGAGGAAAGACGCTATGTAGAGTCTGGAGTGGGGCCATCCGACCTGGCAATTCCTGCCACAGAGCAGGCATTATTAGCAGCAGGGTTAACTGTGAAGGATATTGACTTCATCATATTTGCCACTTCAACTCCTGATTATTATGCTCCCGGATCAGGCTGTCTTTTACAGGAAAAAATGGGTTTTGGTGAAATTGGTGCATTGGATGTGCGTGTACAATGTTCAGGTTTTGTCTATGGGCTTTCCATTGCGGAGCAATATATTCGTACAGGCATGTTTAAACATATTCTCCTCATAGGTGCCGAGGTACAATCTACAGCCATGGATTTGACTACAGAAGGAAGAGATACAGCGGTTATTTTTGGTGATGGAGCAGGAGCTGCCATAATTTCAGCAACGGAGGAGGACAGAGGTATATTATCTACACATCTTCATACAGATGGGAGATATGTGAAGGAATTATGGTTGGAAGCCCCAGCCTCCAAAGCAGGACATCCTCGTATCAGTAAAAATGATTTAGATGAAGGTAAGCAATATTTGAAGATGAATGGAAGGGAGGTGTTTCGCCACGCAGTTACCCGTTTCCCGGAAGTTATCATTGAAGCCCTGAAAAAAAATAAAATTGAACAAAAGGATATTGGGTTATTGATCCCTCATCAGGCAAATCTACGCATCACTCAAATGATACAAAAAAAGATGGGACTTCGGGATGATCAGGTCATGTCTAATATTCATAAATATGGGAATACCACTGCAGGTACCATCCCAATCGCATTAGGCGAGGCAATTGAAGAAGGCAGGATTTCTGAAGGAGATATTGTGGTTTTTGCCTCATTTGGATCAGGATTCAGTTGGGCGTCAGCAGTAATGAAGTGGTAATGGATGAGAGATTCTTAATTAAAAGTAACATAGCTTCACGGATTTAAAGATTCACAGCATCAACCTTTTCAATGATGTCATAACCCTTTCCACAACCTGCAATCAAAAATCCTCAATCTTAATATAACCTGTCTTTCTCCTTAAATTTACCCCCACAATTAATCATAAATAATGGAAAACTTATATTTTACAGAAGAGCATAAAATGCTCAGAGATATGGTGCGGGACTTTGCCCGAAATGAAGTAAAACCTTTAGCACAAGAATTGGATGAATCAGGAGGTTTTCCACATGAATCAGTGGAAAAAATGGCAGAATTGGGGCTCATGGGCATCCCCTGGGAAGAAAAATACGGCGGCACGGGAATGGATACCCTTGCACTGGTTATAGCCATAGAAGAACTGGGAAAAGTCTGTCCATCAACAGGAGCAACTATGATGGCACATACCAGCTTAGGAACAGCTCCTATCGCTTTATTTGGAACAGATGAACAAAAAGAAAAGTATCTTCCGGGATTGGCATCAGGAAAAAAAATCGGGGCTTTTGGTCTAACAGAACCTAATGCAGGCAGTGATGCAGGCAATACCCAAACCAGAGCCGTATTAGAAGGCGATGAATATATTGTGAACGGTGAAAAAGCCTTTTGCACAAACGCAGGTGTTGCTTCCGTAATGATTTTTACTGCCGTCATGGTGGAAGAAGGGGAAGAGAAAGGAATAAGTGCCTTTGTTATTGATGCAGACACGGAAGGCATGTCTGTAAATCCACCGGAAAAGAAAATGGGTTGGTGTGGTTCAGACACCCGTTCAGTATTCTTTAAAGATATGCGTGTTCCAATATCTGCAGTATTGGGAAATCCGTCAAAAGGATTTACCCAATTTCTCAAAACCCTAACCGGCGGTCGGATTACCATTGGTGCTTTAGGGCTGGGCACAGCACAGGGAGGATATCTGAAAGCACTGGAATATTCCCAAGAAAGGGAAGCCTTTGGCAAGCCTATCAATGCCTTTCAGGGAATTTCCTTCAAACTTTCTGATATGGCAACTCAAATTGAAGCCGCCCGCCATTTGGTTTATTATGCCGCATGGAAAAAGGATCAGGGACTTCCCGTCATTCGAGAGGCTGCTATGGCAAAACTATTCTCCAGCGAAACCGCAATGAAGGTAACCACTGAAGCAATTCAGGTTTTGGGGGGATTCGGCTATATTAAAGAATATGATGTGGAGCGTTTCTTTCGAGATGCTAAAATTCTGGAAATCGGAGAGGGAACCAGCGAAGTACAAAGAATCATTATTGCACGGGAAATATTTAAGAATATCCAGAATATATGATAACCGTTGTTACAGAGTCTGACGGTTTTGATGACCCCAATCCCGGTGATCCGTGGTTAAAATCTGTTTGCAATTCAATTTGTACCGATTATGGACATGACTCCGGTTCGATTACATTTATTTTTTCTACCGATGATAGATTAAGTCAATTAAAAAAAGAATTTTTTCAACGGAATGTATATACGGATGTTATTTCCTTTAATTTGGAGGATAAAGGAGAACCAGTAGAGGGTGAAATTTATATCAGCCTGGAAAGAGTTGCTGAAAATGCTACTAATTATAATGTGGAATTTATAAACGAACTGAAACGCATTATGGTTCACGGAGTTTTACATGTGATGGGACTGGATGACCAAACACCGAAAGATAAAACAGAAATGACCCGCCTTGAAAATCATTATCTTGGACTAAATTAATACCAATGTCACTGGTTACATATAATGTTGATCGAACCACCCCTGAGAACAGACTGACTAATCAGTGGGTGATGGTATTTATTTATATTCCAGGTTGGTACATACAACCGGGAATTGCAACGAATGTTCTCTTCCCCTCCTTCACCAGGGAGGGGATTTTGGGGTGGTTGGAAAAAAATGAAGTGAAACAAAATTATAAACCCATGCAAATATATTTTGAGTCCCTTAATGATTATGGATATTTTAGTAGACATTATTAGCAAAGAAAATTTGCCTTGATAATTGAATTTAGTATAATCTTTGTATTGCTCCTGGTGCTGTCCGGATTTTTTTCTGGTACAGAAACAGCTTATTTCCATCTTCGGCAGCACAGAAAGGAGGTTTCAGAAGAGGTAAGGTCTATTCTGAATGATCCGCAGCGACTTTTAGTATCCCTCCTTACAGGAAATACCATTGTAAATGTTGCTATGGCATCTTTGGCAGCCTATATAACTACCACCATAGCTCACCAATATAATTGGGACACTTCCATTCTTATTTTAATTGAAGTTTTGCTGGTTACAGTCATAATATTGATTTTTGGAGAAATTCTGCCGAAGATGTCTGCCATTGGCAGGTCAGAAAAATTTGCAGAAAGAGTAAATAATCCTCTTAAAGTTATGATGATGGTGTTATATCCCATTGCCCAGGGATTCAATGCTATTACACATGTCATAATTAAAATTCTCCCTGTAAGTAAGGAGAAAATTTTTGACTCTGAAGAAGAGCTTAAAATACTTGCAGAATTAGGAGAAGAGGAAGGGACACTCCAGGAAGAAGAGTCTGACATGATTCAATCCATTTTTGACTTCAAGGATAAAACTGTGGGAGAGATTCTCACACCCAGAGTGGATATTATTTCCCTTAAAACCAGTGACAGTATTGATGCTGCCATGGATATAATTGGAGAAAAACAATTTTCGAAAATTCCCCTCTATAAAGAGAATATTGATAACATAAAGGGTATTTTATATGCGAAGGATATTATCCCTTACCTGACTGGCTCCAGACCCAATGTGAATATACAGGCACTTGCCCGCACTCCTTATTTCGTTCCGGAAACCAAGCCAATTGACGATCTATTGGAAGATTTTAAGAACAAAAAAACCAATATTGCTATTGTGGTGGATGAGTGGGGCGGTACTGAAGGGCTCGTAACTTTAGAGGATGTCGTGGAAGAAGTCATGGGTGAAATCAGGGATCCCTACGACATGGAAGAGTCAGATGTACTCACACAGTCTGACGGTAGTTTCATCGTTGAAGGCTCAACCACAATATATGATTTAGAAGAAGAAATTGATGTGGAATTTCCGGAGGAGAGAGATTATGATACATTGGCAGGCTTTATTCTGGAAGTATTGACGGACATCCCTGAACCGGGAGCATCTTTAGAACATAATAATATGAGATTTACGGTACAATCGGTTGAAAATAATCGCATTGGGAAAGTGAAAATAGAGACAAAATTTGGCCAGGCATACTAATAAAGAAACTGCAGATAAATTTATAGAATTATTAGAAGTCCTGCGCAGGCTTCGAGCACCTGACGGATGCCCCTGGGACAGGGAGCAAACTGCAGAGTCATTAGTCCCCTATTTGCTTGAAGAAACATACGAAATAATTGAGGCTATAGAAGAGGGTGATACTCAAACCTTAAAAGAGGAACTTGGTGACTTAACCTTACATATATTATTTCAGGCTGAACTTGCCCGGGAAGATGGAAAATTTGAAATAGCGGATTCCTTACACCATATCTCAGAAAAGTTAATCCGTCGCCATCCCCATGTATTTGACCCTGACTATGATGAAGATGCAGATATAAACCTGTCTTGGGAAAGGGCAAAGCAAAAGGAAAAAAGCCGAAAAAATCTGTTGGATGGAGTACCAAAAAATTTACCTGCGCTGACCCGGGCCAGACGCATCCAGGAAAAGGCTGCAAATGTGGGTTTCGACTGGAAGGACATCCAGCCTGTCTGGGAGAAAGTGGAGGAGGAATTAAAAGAACTGAAAGTGGAAATCCGGAAAAATGACCCTGAAAAGGTTAAGGATGAAATGGGGGATGTCCTTTTCTCTCTGGTGAATCTCAGCCGCTTTTTAGATATTAGTCCCGAAGATGCTCTGCGTATGACCATTTCAAAATTTGAAATGCGTTTTGCTAAAGTAGAGAAGGAATTAAAGAAGAAAGGGAAGGATTTTTCAGATTCTTCTCTGGAAGAAATGGACGGCATCTGGAACGATATTAAAAAAGAAGTTATTTAAAAGAGTCCGATAAAAATTTACTTCACCAACCTCAATTTCAAAATCAGAATTTAGCAAATTAATACCAGGGGAAAGGTAAATTTGACTCAACTTATTTCCCAACTACCCCTTAATTCCCTCCTTAGAGAAGAAAGGAAAGAGAACCTCTCAAATGATTTCCGGTATAATGCTTAATTCCGAAAGGCAATTACTTTATACTAAATTTAATTGCATCCCACAGTCTCAGGAATAGTTTGACAAAATCATTGGTGTGGGATTTAGCCAAATAGGCAGGAAATGAATTATTTCACCAACATCAATTTTCTATTTTGAATTTCACTACCAGTTTCTAATTGGAGGAAATACATTCCACTGGATTGATGAGACGCATCCCAGGTTACATTATATTCACCACGATCCTGTATGGCTGAGACTAAAGTTTCAACTAATTGTCCGTTGATATTGTAAATACTCAGGTTTACATTTTCCGGCTTACTAACTCGGTATCCAATTGTAGTTACCGGGTTGAAAGGGTTTGGATATACAGATGATAGTTTGGTTTTACCCGGCAGGGTTACAGGGATGAATTCTGATGCATTAGCTGCTTTCACCCCAATAATCTCAAAATCACCGCTATAGTTAAGCAATTCGTCAGATTCAGGAGCAACAATGATTAGGGTAGTGGTATTACCTACCGTATTGAATTCTGCAACCAGGGCGTCATCCGTGAGGTTGAAGGTAAAATCTTCACTATGGTGTAAGGAAATTTTTACTGCACCTATATAGCCTTCAGCTTCCAACCTCAGGCTTTTTCCATTATCTAATAACTCTGCTCTCTCCGCATTGTCATTTCTGCCGCCTAAAATCATATTCACCAGATCAATAACATCAAGGATGTTGATAATACCATCTTCATTCAAATCTGCCGCTTCAAATTGTTCAGGTGAGGGCTCAAGCACATCCAATGCAACATTCACCATGAGAATAATATCCTGAACATTTATCAATCCGTCCATATTCAAATCACCCAATACAACATCAGATCCACCACCGCCGACTTCAAGTGAAACAGGGAAGGATACAGATCCGCCGGAAGATACCAATCTCACATAGGCATCATAACTACCGTCTGACAATCCATTACTGTTAGCTGCCACGGAGACAGTTTGACTTTCACCATCCATTAAAGTGCCTTGGGCAGGAGAAATCGTCAACCAATCAGGGGCTCCTTTAAAAGCCATTCCCAGGTTGTCTGCTAAATCATTGGAATTAAACATCACCTGAGAGCCTGTATTAGAGTCAGCCTGAATACCCACGGATGCATTGTAGGTTCCGGTAATGCTGCGGTAATTCAGATCAATTTTTCCTGTTGAATGCAAGACAATCTGAAAATCATAATAACTGTTTTCAAAATTTGTCCACCAATGCGCCACTTCATTGAACCAGATCACCATCCTGTCAGAATTTGAATGATAATATACATTTCCAGAGCAATACTCATTACAGTTATCATTTTCCGGATTGAGATCATCCCAAAGAGCAAATACTGCGGGACCAGAAACAGAAGAGGATGGAATTTCAGTATTTTCCCATTCACTTCCGCTGACACCAAAGCCAATCCAGCCATTTGGATTGATATGTAATTCTGAATGACTGTTTCCATAAAAAGGAAAGTCAAATCCAATTGTAAAGGGGCCTACGGATTCATCATTATGAGCAAAGTTTACAGCAGTATTAGTTCCGGAAATATCAACCCAGTCATAACTTACATCTCCATCGTTATCAGAGTCTGCCCAAAAATATCCACCACCGTCAGGTCCACCTCCGGCATTTTCAAAAGGAGATGAGTTTATGGTGTAATTAAGCTCTGAATCTACCTCGCCGGTATTAGAAATGGTAAAGCTATCGCTGTCTGACTCATTACTTCCCAGCTCAAAACTGAAATCTGATCCTGTATAAGAAAGTTCAGGGTCAGGAAGATCAATGGCATCCATGCCATCCAGAACTGAAATTCCGGTGTTATCAGGGTCAAGATAGTTCTTCATACCCAGGTTCCATGAGGTGCTCACTTTACCGTAAGTGTCATAACCCCAGTTGGTACAGGAGGCTACTCCGCCATATAGCTGCCCTACGATTCGATGACTGTTTCCATCAAACAAGGGTGAACCAGAAGATCCCGGTTCTGTCGTGCCATCATTCCAACTGTCCACATCCCAGTAATTACCTGAATTTGAAGCATTGTCATAATCAAATGATATTTTCTTAATATCGCCTGAGGGATGATGAATTCCCACAGGAGTTGCAGGGGTACTTCCGCTGGCATCCCAACCGGCAAAATGTACTTCGTAAGTATCAGGAGGGGTTTCATCCAATCGCAGCAGAGCAAAATCTGAAGAGGAAGAACTGGTGAGCAAGGTTGACCCAGAAACCGTCTGATAAGTGGGACCATCCTGATTTGAGCAGCCCGGACTTTCGTAATTAAACATGAAAATCCAGCTGGATTCACCGCCGAGGCAATGGTTTGCTGTAAGGAAATACGGAGTCAAGTCCTGCCGGACATTATTTACCAGTGAACCGGTACACAGTCTCCAACCACCGCTGGAAAGAATCATAGCTACCGACCTGACTTCATCAGCCCAGTCAGCAAACTCAGGGCAGTTTACATTATTATTGCAAGAACCGGAATCTCCATAATCTCGGCTGTCATTGAAAAAGACATCCCGGTAGGCATGAACCACTCGGTTGATCTGGAGTTCGCCGGAAAAGTCTGCATTGTAGGGTTCATAATATTCAAGAGTAGTAACTTCACCTTTGGTTGGTGCTGTTGAAAAGGTTTCATGAGGTTTATTATTGGCATGAGTGAAGGCCCCTAAAACAGATTCCATAAGTTCATCATATACGAAGAGTTGAGCGCCTTCCGGAATTAAAAACCGGTCATATAGAAGATTTAGCGAATATGCATTTTCACTTTTAATACTGAGCCTCCATAGTCTGCCGTCAGACAGATTTTCCCACACGCCGGAATTATTCAAATTATATTGCACTTCAAAGGGAGTTCCGAAGCGGTAGGGTACATCCTTAGCCATTTCGATTTCATCCTCTAATAAGAGTGCTTCCTTATCCACTGCAGGCATCGTTATCAACGGCACTTCATTCGTTAAATTTATTTGAAGAGATTTAGGTTCTCCTTCAACAGATACCTGAGTAAATAGCAGGTTTAAAAAGAGTACTGCAATGGTTATTTTTGAATATGTAGTTAACATAATATGTTCCTTTAATAAAAATTATTGATAATCAGAGAAAAAAGTTACTATTCAAGAGGAGGAAAAAGTAAGTGTAAGTTGTAAGGTTTTGTTACAGATGAGAGGAATATAGGTATTAGTCATTTGTCATTAGGTATTGGTCCATTTGTCAATGGATATTTGTCATTTGCTTTTCGTTGTTCCTTTTTTCCCATGAAAGGTCATGAAGCTCGGGAAAATAAATATTTAAGTTTTTGATATTCCGGCAAGAATAAATGGGAACCGGATATTTGATTCTTAGGGCTTGAAACATACAGCCAAAGGCAATCTACAAAGTAATTATTGTGGAGGCGGGGAGAATCGAACTCCCGTCCGAATAAATCGTACAATCAGCGTCTACATGTTTAGGCTGAACTCTAAGTCTTATTCAATGTTCGTGATCAGCCCCAGTTCCATTGAACCAGTCTGTTTCCCGAAGGAATCTTAACCAATGCCGTCAGACACAGTATTGGAGCAGTCCGCAAAGAATGATATCTCGTTAACTGGCGGCGAACACGCCTGTTAGGAGACAGCTGCCGTTAATTAAGCGGCAGCAGCGTAGCCGTAATCGGCATTTAAGGTTTTTCCCGGATGATTTAGGAGGTAACCAGAAATCCTCCACATGCAGCTAAAAGACCGAATAAACCCGTCGAAACCAAAACGCCCCCAAATATGAGAAAAAGCAGAGGAAGTAATTTACAGAAAAAACGGAGAAAAATTTACCGAAATAGCAATCTTTTATTGGTTGAAAAAACCGGAAGCCTCTAAATTTTCAGGCTCTGAACGAATCTGATTTGAAGGTTTGTGATGATTTAGCCCTGCGCCATTAGCTCAGTTGGTAGAGCAGTGGACTCTTAATCCATTGGTCCGGGGTTCGAGCCCCTGATGGCGCACTGCTTCACTATTTTGAAGATACCAAAAAAATTTAAATAGACTCCGTAGCTCAGCTGGTAGAGCAGTGGCCTTTTAAGCCATTGGTCGTGCGTTCGAATCGCACCGGAGTCACACTTCTTCGTTTCAC
>JASLLI010000001.1 GCA_030747125.1 Fidelibacterota bacterium
ATGGGGTTACAGTAGCCGGCCCCGGGGACTGTGTAGAAACAGAGGATGGCAGCTGTGCCTGGGAAATTGTATCCTGTCCGCAAATTACCCTCAGCGGATATTTGAGACCTATAGAGGCGTCCTTTTGCATGGATGCCTGCTCATATTATTACCTTGAAGATGAATATGGAGAGTTTATCTCCAATATAACCAGTCTTAATAACTTGGAATCTCTTGCCTATTATAATCACCGATTCGTTACCATAAGTGGAGAAGATGTATGGTGTGTGGAATGCGGTGCTGTAGATGTGCATGACATTTACATTGCTGACTCTTGTGAAATGCCAGTTGACTGCTTCCAGGATCCGTGTATAGAAGCCATCTGTCCTGCCTATCCAAATGCTGAATGTACTGCTTCCTTTTGTGGTAGCTGCTATGCCGATTTCTACCAGAACAGTGAACTCATCATGGATTGTTTCTCACCTGCTAATTGCCAAAATTATACTGATTGTAATTCATGTACGGATAGTGGCTGTTTTTGGCAGCCAGACATCTGTTTGGATGAATGTCTCATTGCCGATTTAGATTGCTATGGAACCGGTAATGGGTGGCAGGCAGACTGTCCTGAGTTTGAACTCTGCGTTGATCTCACCGGTATTGATTTTGGTTTTTGCGATATGGTATTAGGAGTAGGGTTTGTAAATGGAGAGTGCAGCTATCTCTCAGGCTGTGGATGGGGGGATATGGATGGAAATGATTGGTCACATGCATTTTTTAATAGTATTGAAGAATGTGAAACAGCATGTTTTGATGAAGAACTCACCTGTGAAGAAATATATAATGAATATGAAAATTTACACTCAGGAATATATTCCACTTGTGAATTTGATATTGACTGTATGGCTGTTTGGGGTCATTGTGGAGTTGGGTTAGGAGGTTGTCATTATTCAGTGAATACTGAAAATTATCCTGAAGAAGACATTCAGGATTTAGTAGGCATGTGGAATGAAAACGACTGTATGCAATGGGTTTGTGATTGTTCTGGTCTCCCTTACGCTCAATGTATAAATAATGAATGTACTTCCGCTTATTGTTTTGGGGATAATCCTGCCGGTTGCCAGCAGACCGGATGCCCAAATGGGTATGATTGTGTGGTAAACACTAACGATTGTATTCCATCTTATTGTGAATGTGATGGGTTTTATGGAGAGTGGGTCTGCACTGGGGACTGCGGCGGCGGTTCCTGTGAGGCGGTGTCTGCCTCTGGCGATTTAAATGGTGATGGTGTACTCAATGTAGTGGATGTGGTCATTGCTGTTGATTATATTTTAAATGGGGAATATAATGGCATTGGAGATATGAATGGCGACGGCTCACTGAATGTGGTGGATATTATAATTTTGGTTGGTCAGATTTTAGGATAAATCATTTTAACATATGTAGAAGTTTATTTTAGGAATAAAGTCCAATATCAACTATTTATTTTATATATATTCCCCCTTGCCTCGAATTAATTGTTTGTCCTAATATATACCGACCGGTCGGTCGGTATAATGGCAGTAAATCTACCTAAAGAAGAAAGACAATCGCAGATTTTAGATGCGGCAATGAAAGTGATTACCCGAAAAGGGTTCTCCAATGCCCGCATGGATGACATCGTGCAGGAAGCAGGGCTCAGTAAAGGTGCCATCTATCATCATTATGAAGGCAAAAAAGACTTGTTTCTGGCCCTCATTGATCATTGGGAGACACAAACCTTTCCCGACTTCTACAGCAGAAATGGTAAAGAAAGATCAGCAGCAGATACCTTAAAAGATTTTGCCGGTGAAATCATTAAAGTGTTTAAAACCCGCAGCTATGTATTCCAGGCTGAGGTAGAGTTCTGGTCATTGGCAAACCAGGACAATGAAGTACGCAAACGCTCTCAGGAACTTTATGAAAAAATCATCAATCTCTTTGAATTGGTGATCAATAAAGGCATTCGTCAGGGAGAGTTTCTAAAAGTTGATTCCCGCATTACTGCAATTTATATTCTGTCTGTGTTTCAAGGTATTAATTGGTTCTGCATTTTCAACGATAAAAAAATTAATGCTAAAAATTATATCCAAAAGTCCATTGAATTAACTCTCAATGGTTTGGCAATTACAAAGGAGACATCATGAGTGAGACTGAAGTATTAGAGCAAAAAACCAAGCAGACAACCTTAACCGAGTTAGAATCATTTCCCATAGATTATGATAAATTAGTTGGAAGAGGCGGTGCTTTTCTGGTAACCTCTGTTGATGAGGGGTATGTGTTCAGCCGTGAAGAATTTACCGAAGAGCATAAAATGTTTGACCAAACCGCTCGTGAATACGGTGAAAACCGTATTATGCCTCTGTGTGAAAAATTGAATGTGCTCAATAAAGACCTGAGTTTAGAAATTTTCCGTGAAATAGGTGAACTTGGCTTTTTAGGAGTAGATGTCCCGGAAGAGTATGGAGGACTTGCATTAGATAAAACCACCGCCTGTATCATAGTAGATGCTCTTTCTTCCGGAAGGAATGCCTCTATCATGGTAACTGCCAGTGCCCACACGGGAATCGCCATGCTGCCTATCGTTTGGTACGGTAACCCCGAACAGAAACAGAAATATCTCCCTAAACTTGCATCTGGTGAATGGATGGGCTCCTATGCTCTGACTGAATCCGGCGCAGGGTCAGACGCACTTTCAGGAACTACTACTGCTATGTTAAATGAAGAAGGGACACATTATCTGTTAAATGGTACCAAAATTTTTGTAACCAACGGCGGCTGGTGTGATGTGGCTGTCACATTTGCTTCAGTAAATGGGAAATATACTGCCTTCATTTTAGATAAGGATTGCGAAGGTTGGGTGATAGGTGAAGAAGAAAAGAAAATGGGAATTAAAGGATCTTCAACGGTCACTTTCTTTTTAGAAGATTGTAAGGTGCCTGTAAAGAATTTGCTGGGCAATGTAGGGGAGGGTGGCCCCATTGCTTTTAATGTGCTCTATGTTGGTCGTTATAAACTGGGAGTTACCACAGCGGCAGGTGCAAAGTTTGTTTTAGACGGAGCTCTGGAATATGCCAACGAACGGGAGCAGTTTAATAAAACCATTAAAAACTTTGGGATGATCCAGAGAAAATTTGCCAACATGGTAACCAGAGCCTGGGAAGGGGACAGTATCAATTACATGATAACCGGTTCTATTGATCATACTCTGAATACTGTTGATAAATCTGCTGAAAATTATTTCGAAATCGTGCAAAAGACCATCGAAGATCACGGTATTGAAGCCTCCATATCTAAGGTGGTAGGTTCTGAAGCTTTGGCATATACCGTAGATGAAGGTGTGCAGATTTATGGCGGGAACGGTTTTATTGAAGAATACCCTATGGCTTGTGCCTATCGTGATGAACGCATTAACCGCATCTTCGAAGGCACCAATGAAATTAACCGTCTTATTATTGGTGGTACCTTGCTTAAAAAAGCAATTTTAGAGGAAATCCCTCTTCGCGATGCAATTGCTTCCAGAATGGAGAATTGGATTCCTCAGCTGAACCTATCCGAGAATGAATTGCTGCTTTCTGAAGCCAAAGCTATTGAATTTTGCAGATCATTCATGTTTCACTGTCTGCATGAGTCAATTTTAAAATATGGACAGGATTTAAAAAATGAACAATGGGTGATAGAACCATTAGCAAATATGGTAATTGCACTATCCATAATGGATACTGGCTTTAAACGCTATCGTCAACTTGCAGAAGGGGAACATAAAAATCATGTGAGAGAAGTTCTGAGCCTCTCCGTTGCAGACCAGTACGAGGTTTGTCTTCAGGCAGGCAGGGATATTGTCAATTATCTCCTGTCAGGTGAAAAGCTTACTTCCTCTTTAGAATTAATCACAAAATGGGAAGGTGATACAGGTTACAGACCTGACAGAATTCGCTGCCAGAAAGCAATTGTTACCACTCTATATACACAAAAGAAATATTACTTAAATTAAGGAGACTTTTACATGTCATCAGAATCATATATCATTGATGGTGCCCGCAGTCCCATTGGAACAAAAAATGGAGAAATGGTGGGTATTCGTTCAGATGATTTATCTGCCCAAGTGATTCGAGGAATTATGCAGCGGAATGAAAACATTCCCTCAGATTCTATAGAAGATGTGGTTGTAGGCTGTGCATTTCCGGAAGGACCGCAAGGCATGCTTATGGCTCGCTCCATTTCAGTGTTAGCTGATCTGCCGCTTGAAAGCGGCGGCAAAGTAGTGAACCGATTCTGCGGATCCTCAATGGACTCTGTCCATCAGCTAAGTCAGGCAGTAATTGCAGGGGATATTGATGCAGGCATTGCCGGTGGTGTAGAGGATATGTTTTCCGTCCCCATGGGAGGATTTAATCCCAGTTTTCACCCTGAACTATATGAAAAGGAATTTTATATTGGCATGGGCGATACTGCTGAAAATCTTGCCCGGGATTTAGATATCAGCCGTGAAGACCAGGAAGCCTTTGCTATCAAATCTCATGAAAAAGCCTTAGCTGCCATGGAAGCCGGTAATTTTACTCAGGAAATTATTCCCGCTCAATTAAACGGTACCACTGTATCTAATGATGAAGGCCCTCGTACACCAGATGTGGAAAAGATTAAATCCTTAGACCCAGCATTTGATGCAGATGGTTCAGTAACGGCAGCTACTTCCAGCCCTATTTCTATTGGTGCTGCTGCTGCACTCATAATGAGCGGGAATAAAGCAAAAGAATTAGGCATTTCTCCTAAGTATAAGATTAAATCCAGAGCAATTGCTGGTGTGGATTGGACCCGCATGGGAGCAGGACCATTACCAGCCACCGAAAAAGCACTATCTAAAGCAGGATTATCTTTGAGTGATATTGATGTGATTGAACTGAACGAAGCCTTTGCTGCTCAGTCATTATATGTTATACGAAAAGGAGAGTGGGATATTGATAAGGTAAATTTGAATGGTGGTGCAATCGCTTTAGGACATCCACTTGGCTGCTCAGGCGTACGCATTCTCATCACCCTTATGAATGTGATGGAGCAAAAAGATGTCAACTTGGGACTTGCCACCATGTGTATTGGCAGCGGCCAGGGAATTGCCACCATTTTGGAGAGGGTATAAACGCTTTGAAATTTTGTCATCGAGTATTAGTTAAATGGTAAGGCTTGGTTTAACATTCAACTTGCAGCTTTAAACTTAAAGCTGTAATAAAAGGAAATAAATTATATGAACTCACATTTAAAAATTAATAAGGTTGCCGTTCTCGGTACAGGTGTCATGGGAGCACAGATTGCTGCTCATCTCACCAACGCAAAAATTCCCGTATTGGCATTTGACATTTCGCAGGAAATTGCAGAAAATGGGGTAAAGGCAAGTACTAAATTAAAACCTTCTGCTTTTTATAACCCTAAAAGCGTAGAGATGATTACTCCATTGAACTATGATGACCATTTAGAACAAATTTCTGACTGTGATTGGGTTATTGAAGTAATAGCAGAAAGATTGGATTGGAAACAAGATCTTTATAAACGCATTCAGCCTTATTTGAAAGATGAGGCTGTGGTTACCTCAAATACCTCCGGAATTTCTCTTGCTGAATTAACAGATGGTATGGATGAGAATATGGCTACTAAATTCTTCATCACACATTTTTTCAATCCACCGCGATATATGAAACTGGTGGAAATTATCAGCTCAGAGAAAACCAATGTAGACCTCATTCCCTCAATGGCATCCTTTTTAGAAGAAGTATTGGGCAAAGGCGTTGTCTATGCAAAGGATACCCCGAATTTTATTGCCAATCGAATTGGTGTTTATGGAATGATGGTGACCCTGGAAGAAGCACGGAAGAAGAAGTTGTCTATTGAAGATATAGATGCCCTTACAGGAACCTTGATAGGCAGGCCAAAGTCAGCCACCTTTAGAACTGCAGATGTAGTCGGTTTGGACACCCTCTGCTTTGTTGCTAATACAGCCTATGAAAAATGTGAAGACGACTCTGAAAGAGATACCTTCAAAATTCCGGATTATCTGCAAAAGATGGTGGATAATGAATGGCTCGGTCAAAAATCAAAACAAGGATTCTATAAAAAAATTGACAAGGGAGTCATTCATTCAATTGATTTGGATACTTTAGAATATACTCCTCAGAACAAAAACAGATACCCGGGAGTTCGTCTTGCAAAAGAACATATAAAATTAGAGGATAAATTAAAAGCTTTGGTAAACTCAGATGATACCGCAGGACAGTTTATCTGGGAAGTTACTGCCAGGGCACTTCTGTATTCCGCAAACCGTCTTGGTGAGATCGCAGATGATATTGTGAATATTGACAGAGCAATGTGGTGGGGATTTGGATGGGAATTAGGGCCCTTTGAAGCTTGGGATGCTATTGGGGTGGTTGAGTCAGTGGCACGCATGAAAAAGGAAAACAAAGCTATTCCTCAATGGGTTACAGATATGCTGGCGAAAGGGCATACCTCCTTTTATACCAGAATGGAGGGCTTCAACTGCTATTGGGATGTAAATAAGCAAGACTATCTTCCGATACCCACTTCTGTTAAAGAATTGCGATTTTCAAACTTTAAATACAATGGCAGTCTCATAGAAGATCATTGGTCTGCATCCCTTATTGATTTAGGCGATGGAGTTGCCGGTGTGGACTTTCATTCCGTATTGCAGGCTCAATTAAATCCAATTGACGGCTCTATATTGCAAACGCTTTTTAAAGCCCAAAAATGGGTGGAAGAAAATGACTATAAGGGGTTGGTTATTTCAGGAGATGGTACCAATTTCTGTGCCGGTGCTAATCTGAATATGATTCTCAATTCAGCATATAGAAAGGATTGGGATGAATTAGACCGCACCGTAAGTACAATGCAGAATATTCTTCAGGGGTTACGCTTTGCACCTTTCCCCGTAGTTGCAGCTCCCTTTGGATTAGTACTGGGGGGTGGGTTTGAAGTCATTTCCGCCTGTGACCGCATTGTGGCTGCTGGCGAATCTTATATTGGTTTAGTGGAAGTTGGTGTAGGCTTGATTCCCGGAGCGGGAGGAAACCTGCGGATGATTTCTAATCTGAATAAGAAAATCAAGTCCGCTATGCCAGGCGCATTTCCTATTATTCAAAAAGCCTTTGAAACAATTGGCTTTGCTAAGGTCGCCACTTCTGCAAAGGAAGCTCAGGCTATTGGTTACCTTCAGAAAGAAGATCAGATTGTAGTGAACAGAGACCATGTTCTTGCAGTAGCAAAGGATACCGTACTGGGCATGTCAGAGGGATATGCGGTCCCTGAAATGGAAAGTTTTAAGCTGCCGGGTAAAAGTGGCAGACTGGTACTGGAAGGAACTCTGAAGGGTTTTGTAAAATCCGGGAAAATCAGTGAACATGATGCTCACATAGGCAGAATACTGGGGAATGTGCTTACTGGTGGTGAAAAAGGCGGGCCATTTACTGCAGTTGATGAGCAGTATTTATTGGATATAGAACGAGAAGCGTTTATTTCATTAGCCGGGGAACAAAAAACAATTGACCGCATTGAATACATACTCAAAAAAGGCAAGCCTCTCAGAAACTAACAAAAATTAGCCCAAAACAATGAACTTAACATGGTTTATTGTTTTTCTCCGGAAAAGCCTGGCATCTGCCGGGCTTTTCTTTTTGTTGTAATATTCAGTTTTCTAAAACGAGTTTTATAAAACATTAATTTGCTTGTGAAAGTTTAGTTCTTTTGGGAGTAGTGTAAAGTTTCACCTTTTCTTCTTGTAAAGTTGCCAGATGAAAAATATACATTTGATACGGGGGAATCTAAAAATCTAATTGATTAATTAAAAATAAGAAAAATGGATTGCAATACCCTGAAAATTACCGCCGGAAAAAGTCTTTTAGTACATACCCTGCAATATTAGGATTCTCTTTCAATCGTCGGATTGAATAGGCGTACCAGTCCTCTCCAAACGGGACATACACTCGAACTTTATATCCATTCGCTTTATGTTTTTCCAACCAACCTGACATAGGCACTCCATATAATACCTGGAATTCAAATCTATCCTTTTGCACCTGATATTTCTCAATCAGTTTATATGATTCTTCCAAGAGGAGCAGGTCATGGGTGGCGATGCCTACATAAATATTATTTTCAAATGCAAGTTGCAACAATTTAAGAAAGTTACTATTAATATTTCTTCTGCTTTGAATAGCGATCCTTTCAGGTTCCTTATAGATTCCCTTACACAGTCTGAAATTAAAACTACCATTTTTTGAAAGTTCGGAAAGGTCTTCTTCTGTCCGGTAAAGATACGCCTGAAAGACGGTGCCCACTCCATTATATACTTTACGCAGTCTAAGGTATTGTTGAATGGTAGTATCCGTTGAATCTGAGGACTCCATATCAATTCGAAGGAAATTATTGGTGTCTTTCGCTTTTTTAAGAAGAATATCCAATTGGCTGTTAAGAAAGTTGTCGCCAACATCCCCGCCAATATGACTGGGTTTAATGGAAATATTGCAATCCAGGTTTTGCCGTGCAATTTCTTCGTATATTCTCAAATACCGGGAAGTAATAAGTTCAGCCTCTACTTTTGATATTGTATGCTCTCCTAAAATATCTATGGTAGCAGAATATCCATTTGCATTGAGTTCTGCAATAACTCTTAAGGCTTCATTAATTTTTTCACCGGCAACATAACGGCCTGCAAATTTTTTTACAGTGGATAGGGGGAGATGAGGAGTAACCCCCAGTATTATGTAGTTAATTATCTTTTTTAGCATAGGGAAAAATTATCAGATTTTAAATTGCCAATCCAAAATGCAAAAAAAATTATTTAAACTCTGAATAATATTTGGTGGATATTTTTCTAAGCCGGTAAATTTAAATCTTTGTCAGATTGCAATATTTGTACCAAGACTTTTTACCTATCATATTTTTCACACTGTTAGCTGCGATACTCATTGGCGCACCATTGGGTCTGCAATACCTCCTTTCCCCCAGAAAAAACAAAGGCGGGGACAAACTTATATCCTATGAATGTGGTGAATTGCCGGAAGGATCTGCCTGGGTTAAATTCAATATTCGCTTCTATGTGATTGCCCTGGTATTCCTTATTTTTGATGTGGAAGTTGTCTTCTTGTTCCCTTGGGCAGTCGTCTATCAGGAGCTTGGATTGCTTGCTTTTATTGAGGCATTTATTTTCGTAATGATTTTAGTCGTAGGCTTTATCTATGTATGGGCTAAGGGAGATTTAGACTGGGTTAAGATGAATGTGCGTTATGGAAAGGGTCGTTATGCCAACCTACAATCTACAGGGGAAGAAAACTGATGGATCCTACTTTATTAGGGCAATTTAATAAAGATAATATCATTGTTGAAAAACTTGACACTTTAATCAACTGGTCTCGGGCTAATTCTCAATGGTATTTCCAGTTTGGCCTTGCATGCTGTGCAATTGAAATGATGGCAGCTGCTGCTCCCCGCCATGATTTGGAGCGTTTTGGTGCCATGCCCAGGGCAACTCCCCGCCAGTCAGATGTTATGATAGTCGCAGGAACTGTGACGCTTAAAATGGCAGAACGGGTGAAAAGGCTCTATGAGCAGATGTCTGACCCTAAATATGTTATCTCCATGGGCAGCTGTTCTAATAGCGGGGGACCTTACTGGCAGCACGGATATCATGTGCTTAAGGGTGTTGATCTCGTAGTGCCTGTAGATGTGTATGTACCTGGCTGCCCTCCAAGACCGGAAGCCTTGTTGCAGGGACTTCTTGAGCTCCAGAAAAAAATTAAAACTGAAACCCCTCTTCGAAAGCAGGCTTAATGACCTTTTCAGAAATTACTGATCATATTGAATCTAAAACTTCAGGGAAAATTTCTCTCATTGAAGGAAAAGATGTAATTCAGGTAACTCCTGATAATTGGTTGGAAGTTGCGACTTTATTAAAGGACGACACCTCGCTTCAGTTTGATTATCTCATGTGTATTTCTTCATATGACAAAGGGAACAATAAAACCTATGGAGCCGCCTATAATTTCTTTTCTGTTCAATTAAATCATTATATTGAGGTAAGAGTAGAGGTTGAAGACGGCACATCTATTCCTTCAGTCGCAGGATTGTGGAGAGCAGCTGATTGGCATGAGAGAGAAGCGTATGATATGATGGGGTTACACTTTGAAAATCATCCTGATTTAAAACGAATTCTCCTCTCTGAAGACTGGGAAGGATATCCGTTAAGAAAAAAATATACAGAGCCGGATTATTATCATGGAATGCCGGTTCCAAAAGACAAATCATATTGGGATTAATGGAAGAGCAGCTTTTAGATAAGTCGGTTATAGAAACAGGGGAGATGGTTCTCAATATGGGACCACAGCATCCCAGTACGCATGGGGTATTGCGGCTCAAGATCCATACAGATGGTGAAGTGGTTTCAAAAATAGAACCTATTATCGGCTATCTTCATCGATGTTTTGAAAAACATTGCGAAAAGTTATCTTATGAACAAATCGTTCCATTTACAGATCGCTGTGATTATCTCGCATCCATGCACATGGATCATGCCTATTCTCTCGCTGTAGAGAAATTGTTGGATATTGAGCTGCCTGAACGTGTTGAATATATTCGGGTAATTATATCAGAGTTGCAGAGGATTGCAAGTCACTTGGTTGCAGTTGGTACTTTTGGTTTGGATGTAGGTGCTATCACTCCATTTACCTGGACAATTCGTGACAGAGAGCGCGTGCTGGACTTGTTTGAAGCGCTTTGTGGTGCCAGACTGCTCTACAATTATATCTGGCCCGGAGGTGTATCTCATGATCTGCCTCCTAAATTTCTGGAAAGAACTATCGAATTTTTGGAATACTTCGATCCTCAAATTGATGAGCTGAATAATCTGCTTACTACTAATAAAATTTTTATTGAAAGAACCGCTGATGTAGGGGTGCTGCCTCCGGAGGTTGGAATCAATTATGGTGTTACCGGCCCCAGTTTGAGAGGAAGCGGAGTAAATTTTGACCTGAGGAAGAACGAGCCATATTCAGTGTATCCAAATTTCGATTTCGACGTGCCGCTTGGTGAGGGCATTATGGGTACGCTGGGAGATTCCTGGGATCGGTATTATGTGCGTGTATTGGAGATGAGGGAGTCTGCTAAAATTATTCGTCAGGCAATTGAGCAGCTTCCTGATGGGGATGTGCATGCAGCGCTCCCGAAAAAAGTCAGACCCAATGCAGGTGAGGTCTATGGCAGATATGAGTCCGCAAGAGGTGATGTTGGCTTTTATATAATCAGTAACGGAAAAAATATTCCCCTTAGAGTGAAAATGCGTTCACCTGCTTTTTGCAATCTGTCCGTTCTGAGTGAGATTTCTGAAGGTTGGATGATTTCAGATATTATTGCCATTCTGGGAAGCCTTGATATTGTGTTGGGAGAAATTGACAGATGACTTCCATTTTTGATTCTCTTCAAATTACTTTTTCCGGTCTAAACCTCGATTTAATGATTGTACTTCCGGCAATCGCTCTTATGGGGGGAACGGTTATTTTTCTGTTGATGGCAGTGAATGCATTAGTTGCCGTTTATTTTGAAAGAAAAGTATCTGCATTCATGCAGGACAGACTCGGCCCTATGGAAGTTGGTATTCTTGGCTTTAAGGGTGGTAAACGTTTCTGGGGTGGTATTGGTCAAACCCTTGCAGATGCTATTAAGTTGTTGGTAAAAGAAGATATTCTGCCTAATGACGCAGATCGTGTGCTGATGATTTTAGCTCCCTTTATTATTTTTACAGGTGCATTTCTTACATTCATTGGACTCCCCTTTGCTGAAAATCTGGTAATCTCTGATTTTAACATTGGTGTGTTCTATATTGTAGCTATGAGTTCTGTTGGGGTAATCGGGATTATTCTTGCAGGGTGGTCATCTAATAATAAGTGGTCACTATATGGCGCCATGCGTGCTGCAGCTCAGATCATCAGTTACGAAATTCCCATAGGACTCTCCTTGTTATTGGTAGTTTTGGTTGCTGGCAGTCTTAATTTTGGAGATATCGTTCAATGGCAGGCTGATAACCGCTGGTTTATTTTTCATAGTCCCTTTTCTTTTCTTGCCTTCTTTATATTTTTTATTTCTATTGTTGCTGAAACCAACAGGACGCCATTTGATATACCTGAGGCTGAATCAGAATTGGTAGCAGGATGGATGACGGAATATTCAGGATTTCGCTGGGCATTGTTTTTCCTCAGTGAGTATGCCAATATGTTGATTGTCAGTATAGTTGCCTCCACTGTCTTTTTGGGCGGATGGCTCTCACCTCTGCAAATGTTTAATGTATTACCGGAAGCATGGTTGTTTCTTGATGGACCCACTTTGGGATTGTTTTGGGTATTCTTAAAAGCAATCATACTCATATTTGTCATGATGTGGTTTCGATGGACATTTCCCCGACTGCGTGTTGATCAACTCATGTACCTTTGCTGGAAAGTTTTTATACCCTTTGGGTTGGCCAACCTGTTTTTCATTAGTTTATGGGAGCTTTTATTCTAAATGAGTGAATATTTTAATAACATATTCTATGGTGTAAAGTCCTTTTTAACCGGGATGAAGCTCACGCTGAGCCATTTTAAAAATAAAAAGGAGCTGGTAGCCACGCTTCAGTATCCACATGAGAAATGGCCGGTTCCTGAAAGAAATATCGGCTTTGATCATGCAGAATATAATTTAATCCGGTCGCGTCTGCATGTTGATATTGATGATTGTATTGCCTGTATGCAATGTGAAAAAGCTTGTCCTGTTGATTGTATAAAAATTGATTCCATTAAACCTCCCAAAGATAGCGATTTTGATTGTGGTATGACTTCAAATGATACGCAGAAAAAAATGATTGTGAGCCGTTTCACTATTGATATGTCTGAGTGTATGTATTGCAATTTATGCGTTTTCCCCTGTCCTGAAGAATGTATCTATATGGTTGGGGGTCCCAATGCATCTAAACATGAAATTGACTATGAATTCAGCCAATATGAACGCGACGGAATGATTTTTGAATTTGCCGATGCTACGGATGAACAAATCAAAGAGGCCGGCGGGGAAAAATGGATTGAGCAAAGGGATGCCAAAATAAATAAACATGAAGAAGGTATTAAGTTAGAAGGAGAAGTGAAAATTGCCGTTCCTCCTCCTGTTACAACGCCTGTTAAAGCTGATGAATCAAAACCGGTTTCTAAAACAGCCGTTAAAGATTCAGGTACAGGCGAGTTGGAAATTAAATCGTTTAATAGTATCTCAGATAAAATGTGCAGAGGTATTGCGAAAAAGACATTCACTGCGGCTAAGAGAGCAGGCAAAGATCAAACTGCCATGCTTTCAGATATAGCCCAGGCGCTTAGTGATATGGGAAAAATGACGGATGAAATTCAAACTATACTTGATGGACTGCCTGCCCCCGTTGCTGAGCATGTGACCGAACCTGAAATAGAGCAAAAAGAGCCGGAATCAATACCAGTTGCAGCTGAATCGCCTACTATTTTTGAAATGGATTTAAAAGATTTAAATGGCATCGAAGATAAAATGGCCAGGGGTATAGCAAAAAAAGCCTTTATAGCGGCAAAAAGAGCAGGTGAAGATAAAGTTGAAGCAGTTAAAAATGCCTTAGAAGACGCAGGTAAGCTTGATACTGCTTCTGAGGCATTATTGTCCTCGTTCACCGCAGCATATTCAGATTCTGAGAATCTTGATCCAAAAGTAGAATCGGCTGGAGATGAAAAACCTGAATCAGGTGAACAATCTCAAGATTTACCTTTGTTTGATATAAAAGATTTAAATAGCATTGACGAAAAGATGGCTAGAGGTATGGCAAAGAAAATTTATACTGCCGGTAAAAGAGCTGAGAAATCCCGATCAGAAGTGATCCGTGATATAAAGGCAGGCTTATCTGATGCAGGAAAATTGGACAGTGCTATTGAAGAATTATTGAATAGATTGGAGACTGGCAGTTAATGGGTGAAAATATTTTTCTTATGATTGCCGGCTTGGTAATTGCCTCAGCCTTTTGGGTGGTTTTTTCACCCAATCTTATTCACTCTGCAGTTTCTCTTTTATTCACTTTGTTTGGTACTGCAGGACTATATGTATTTCTTTATGCAGATTTTATTGCTGCCACTCAGGTGGTTATTTATGTTGGGGGTATTTTAGTTTTGATCATTTTTGGAGTCATGTTAACCAATCGAATTGATACACCAAGTATAGCGGCCGGCAGTGCAAACCAATTTATCGGTGGAATTGGGGCATTTGCCATTTTTGTAATGCAAATAGGAGTAATTTTTAATACTCCCTGGCAAATTGGCAACAATCAATCAAGAGAAACTACTGTTGATACTATTGGCAAACTGCTTCTGAATGAATATCTTTTGCCTTTTGAGATAGTGTCAATTTTATTATTAGCTGCTCTGATGGGGGCAGCATTGTTATCCAGGAGAAATTAATGGATTCTCTAAATTCATATCTTGTAATCGCTGCAGTCTTGTTTGCCCTTGGTATTTATGGAGTCATTACCCGTAAAAATGCAGTGGCTATTTTAATGGGGATTGAACTCATTTTAAATTCAGCAAATATTAATTTTATTGCATTTAATAGATTCGGCGGTATGGAAACACTGGATGGGCATGTTTTCAGTATTTTTGTAATTGTACTGGCTGCTGCAGAGGCGGCGGTTGCTCTTGCAATTGTTATCAATTTGTTTAAAAATATCGGTTCTGTCAATGTAGATGATGCCGATCTGCTTAAAGGATAGCTTTGGAATCTAATCTCAATCTACTGGCATTACTAAATTTATTTCTACCATTAGTCTCTTTTGCTATTCTTATTTTTTTTGGTAAGAAAATTGGGGAGTCAGCCCACTGGGTTGCTCTAACCCTTATTGGCATTACCTTAGTAATTGCAATGTTTTTCTTCTCTACTGTTTTTTCACCTCATGAAGGTCCTATTCTTCAATCCTCAATTCAATGGTTTACTACCGGAAGTTTCACCCTTTATTTAGGGTTTTTAATCAATAATGTGGCGGCCATTATGTTGTTGGTGGTTGCCCTGATTTCCTTTCTGGTGCATTTATATTCAGTAGAATATATGAAGGGTGATCCCCGCTATTCTCGCTATTTTGCCTATCTTGGGATTTTTACATTTTCAATGAATGGTATCGTCTTGGCTGACAGCTTGGTGATGATGTATGTCTTTTGGGAATTGGTCGGGCTCAGTTCATATCTGCTCATTGGTTTTTGGTTTGAAAAAGATTCAGCTGCAAACGCTTGTAAAAAAGCATTTCTCACCAATAGAGTGGGGGATATTGGTATGTTTATCGGCATGATGATTCTCTTTTTTACCGTAGGGACATTTCAATTGGATGGATTAGCTGATGGCGTGAAAGACGGGGCATTTTCAGGCAATATGCAACTTCTCACCATTGCAGGAATATTAGTATTTATGGGCGCTGTAGGAAAATCTGCACAATTTCCCCTGCATATATGGTTGCCTGATGCTATGGAAGGTCCAACTCCCGTATCTGCGCTCATCCACGCAGCTACCATGGTTGCAGCAGGGGTATATATGGTAGTTAGAATTTTCCCGATTCTTACCCCGGGTGCTCTTGAATTTATTGCAGTTGTCGGAGCAATAACCGCACTTATGGCTGCCATTATTGCAATTACCCAAAATGATATTAAAAGAGTGTTGGCATACTCTACTGTGAGTCAGTTAGGATATATGATCATGGCATTGGGAGTGGGTGCGTATCAGGCAGGGTTTTTCCATCTCACTACTCATGCCATGTTTAAAGCCTGTCTCTTTCTTTGCAGTGGGTCTGTTATTCATGCAATGCATCATGCACTTCATGAATTGCATGACCATGATACTGACCCTCAGGACATGCGTTTTATGGGTGGGCTCAAAAGTAAAATGCCCATTACCTACTGGAGTATGCTCATAGCTACCCTTGCAATTGCAGGGGTACCTTTCTTCTCTGGATTTCTCTCAAAAGATGCTATTCTTGCAGGGACACTCTCATATTACCATTCTCATCATGGTTGGACTATTTTTCTACCCTTAGCCGGATTCGGTGCTGCTGCCATTACTGCTTTTTATATGTTCCGTCTGATTTTTATGACTTTTTACGGCAAACCCTACGAACAAAAAATTCATGCTCATATACATGAATCTCCTGTAAAAATGACATTCCCCTTAATTTTACTTTCCGTATTTAGTTTGGCATTAATTTTCACGCTCCCCAATACCGTGAATCCTGTTGATAGTCATGGCTGGTTTACCCATGCAGTGCCGATGGTTCAAAATAATGCAGGTTTGGATATGCACGCTGTTGAAGAAGGAATTCATCATGCACATTATACAGCCATGACCTTATCTCTCATAGTTGCAGGACTGGGTATTTTTGTTTCTGTTTTATTTTATCTGCTTCAAAAAATTGATGCTTCTAAAATTTCTTCTTTTATGAATAAATTCAAATTTTATGATATTTCATTTAATAAATTCTACATTGATGAAATTTATAACTTTTTACTCTATAAACCATTCCTTGGGCTGTCTTGGATTGCATCAAAGTTGGATTGGGATTTATACGACCAGAAATTTATTGATGGCTGGGGGTGGATAACTCTGAAACTGTCTGATAAATCCGGAGATGCCGATTATAATTGGTTAGACCAAAAAATAGTGGATGGTTTTGGTAATCTCACCAACTACTTCGGAAAAAATTTAAAGTTATCACAGAATGGTGTTGTGCAAAATTATCTTTTAGGTGGAATGCTTGGTGTGGTTCTGTTAATCATTATTTTTCAACAATTTTAATTAAGAGGAAACTATGGAGTCTTCAATACTCACCTTTTTAATTTTCCTTCCTGTCGCCGGGGCTGCACTTATGCTGCCTTTTTCAAAATTATACGGGAAAGAAAACACCCATTATTTTAAATGGATTGCACTGATTACCACTGGAATCCAATTTGCTTTAGCGCTAATCCTTTACCGAAAATTTGATCCGGCTCTGTCAGTTACTGAATCACCTTTCACCGTCCAAATTGATTGGATAAAACATTTTAATATTCAGTACTTTCTCGGTGTAGATGGTCTCAGTATGCCTATGGTACTTTTAACTGCATTACTGTCTTTTATCTGTATCCTTGCCAGCTGGAAAATTGAAAAACAGGCATTAGGATATTTTTCACTTTTTCTTTTATTAGATGCTGGAATGATGGGTGTCTTTCTTGCATTGGACTTTTTCCTCTTTTATGTATTTTGGGAAGTGATGTTGCTGCCTATGTATTTCCTTATCGGCATTTGGGGTGGCCCTCAGCGAATGTATGCTGCTATTAAATTCTTCCTGTATACTTTATTTGGATCCGTGTTTATGCTTTTGGCAATGTTGGCATTATATTACTATTCAGATCCTCATACATTTAACCTCATCACTCTCATTCAAACTGCGTCATCAATTGATGCATCAATCTGGGGCTTTTCAGTTAAATATTTAATTTGGATCGGACTTTTTATCGGATTTGCTATAAAAGTACCAATCTTCCCCTTTCATACCTGGCTTCCATTGGCGCATGTGGAGGCACCAACAGCAATTTCTGTTATACTTGCGGGGGTCTTGCTGAAAATGGGTACTTATGGACTTCTAAGAATTAGTTATCCCCTTCTTCCCGGTGAAGTTGTAAACTTTTCCTATATACTTGCTGTACTTGGTGTCATAAATATTATTTGGGGTGCTGTGAATGCTATCGCTCAAATAGACATGAAAAAAATGGTAGCATACTCTTCTGTAAGTCACATGGGCTATGTACTGTTGGGTATGGCTGCAGCAATAAGTGAATCTTCAGCCGGCGCACAGGCAGGAATGAATGGCGCTGTTATGCAGATGTTTAACCATGGTACTATTACTGCTATGCTCTTCCTGTTGGTCGGTATGGTGTACGACAGAGCACACCACCGCTGGATTATTTTCCCAAGAGATTATGAAAAGCCAGAGTTAGCCGGGCAGCCTGGTTTTGGGGGTATAGGTGCACAGGTACCCATCTATACAGGCTTTGTAGCATTGGCTTTTTTTGCAGGATTAGGACTTCCTGCCTTATCAGGGTTTATCAGTGAAGCAATGTGTTTTATTGGCGGCTTCAGCGCATTTAGAACTCTTACTATTATTGGTACTCTTGGTATATTATTGAATGCCATTTATTTTCTCCGTGCCTACCAGAGAATATTCTTAGGTCCCCTGAATGAAACCTATAAAGATTTAACTGATATAAATAAAATTGAGCTGGCAACTATTGTACCCTTAGCTATAATTACATTAGTGCTTGGTGTATATCCTGCCCCACTATTGAATATGATTGCACCGGCAATGGATGGAATCATTCAAATAGTACAATCTGCTCTGTAAATAATCTTCATCCATGTCTAATCTGTATAGCTTAAATTATTATATTCCTGAACTAATCATCATTTGTTCTATTCTACTAGTAATTGTACTGGATGTAATCCCTTCTCTTAGTCGTTATACTTTTTATATTGCACTATCGTCTATTGTATTGGCTGGCGGTGTGCTCTGGAATAATTATGGAGTAACAGATTCTTTATTCATGGGGATGATTAGCATTGATCCTTTTTCTCATTTCTTTAAGTTTATATTCCTTCTAACTACTTTTTCCATTATTCTTGTTTCCCGATATGAAAAACTGTTAGATAGAACCTATGCTGCAGAATACAATGCCATGCTCCTCATTGTACTGTTGGGATTATTTCTCATGGCGTCATCTACCAATTTAATCATGATTTATCTCTCTATTGAATTGGTGAGTATTCCTTCTTACATTTTGGCGGGTATGTTGAAAACAGACAAGGAATCAAATGAAGCTTCCTTAAAGTATGTGATCTTTGGATCTTTTGCATCCGGGTTAATGTTGTTTGGCTTAAGTATTTTATACGGAATAACCGGAACTACAGATATTATGGGTATGAATACCGCTCTTACAGGGCTTGAATACCCTCTCACAATCTATTTACCAATTATTTTGTTATTGGTTGGCTTCGGTTATAAAATATCAATGGTTCCCTTCCATTTTTGGACACCAGATGTTTACGAGGGAGCGCCTACACCCATCACTGCCTTTCTATCTGTAGCGCCAAAAGCTGCAGGAATCGCTATATTGATCAGAATTTTCTATACCATGTTCACGCAGGATGGCAGCGTATCTCAAACCCTTCCATTAGCTGAGATTAACTGGCCTGCCATTATTGCTGTAGGCTCTGCAATTACCATGACCTTAGGCAATGTTTTAGCAGTTCAGCAACAAGATGTAAAACGCATGCTGGCCTATTCCAGTATATCCCATGTTGGGTTTATGTTAATGGCATTTGCCATATTAGGTCCTGAAGCAGTACGGGCAGTGATGCTGTATTTATTCATATACTTGTTCATGAATTTATCTGCCTTTTATATGACTATTTATGCCTCCAATAATTTTAATGCCCACCATGTAGAAGATTGGAAGGGAATAGGAAAGAAAAACCCTGTTTTGGCTGCTTTCATGACGCTCAGTCTATTATCTCTTACAGGGTTACCTCCAACAGCAGGATTTGTAGGAAAGTTTTATGTTTTTGCAGAATTGTTTAAACATCAACAGTTCTACTGGCTTGCTATTGTTGCTATTTTGAATTCAGTAATCTCTCTTTACTATTATTTCAGCATCGTTAAATCTATGTATTTAGTAGAGTCTGAAGATGTTGATGAGGTAGTGGAGGCACATCCCGTTATTAAATGGTCAATTATCATTTTTTCAGCACAAAATATCCTTTTCTTCCTTTATTGGGAACCCTTGTTTGGATTAATTGAAAAATCCATCAGTCTCTGGGGCGGATAATCATTTCATGAGTTCCAAGACTGTAAAAGATACCTATGTGATCATGCATGAATTGGTACTCCCCAATGACACAAATTTATTAGGGAATGTTTTAGGTGGCAGGGTTATGCACCTCATGGACATGTGTGCTGCAATGTCAGCATTTAAGCATGCACGATCAGCTGTTGTGACTGCCTCAGTTGATCAATTAGATTTTCTTGCTCCGGCCAAAAAAGGGGATATCATGATATTAAAATCCTCAGTAAATTTCACCGGTCGCTCTTCCATGGAAGTAGGTGTTAGAATCGAATCTGAAAACCCAAAAACCGGAAATATTCATCATACTGCCTCCGCTTACCTAACCTTTGTATCTATAAACGATAATGGCAATCCTCAAAAAGTAGAAGAAATTACAGCTGAAACCAATGCAGAATTGCGTCGGTATGCCGAAGGGAAAGCCAGGTATATAGATCGTAAAAACAGAAAAAAGAGCAAAAAGCAATAATTGAATATCCATATTAAAAAGGGTCATAATTTAAAAATTGCCGGTTCTCCATCGAAGGATATGTCTGTTGTATCTGTGGGTGAAACGATAAAAATTCATCCTTTAGAGTTTCCTGGTGTTAAGCCCAAACTACTGGTTAAGTTAAACGAATCTGTTATAAAAGGCCAGCCTGTTTTTCTGGATAAAAATCACCCTGAAATACAATTCACTGCTCCGGTTTCTGGTGCTGTAATAGATATAACCTTTGGTGAACGACGCCGTCTCGAAGCTGTTACTCTTAAAGTAGAAAAGAATAATGAGGTAAACACCTTCACATCATATTCTGCAGAGGACATTTCAACATTAGAAAGGGGCACCGTAATAAATGCCCTCTGTAAATCTGGACTTTGGCCCTGTCTGCGGCAAAGACCTTTTTCCAAAATTGCCAATCCGGAAAAGGCTCCCAAAGTGATTTTTATATCCACGCAGTCCTCGGCTCCTTTTGCACCTCAGTTGGATGTCATAATAAAGAGCATGGATACTGAGTCCTTGCAGGCAGGTATTTCCGTACTAAATACACTTTCAGCCGGGAAAGTACATTTGGTAACTCCAAAGGAGAGTTCACAGGAACTATTTAATCACCTTAAAGGTGTAGAGCTTCATACTTTTTCAGGACCTCATCCTGCCGGAAATGTTGGCGTTCATATTTCTAAAATTGATCCCATTGCACATAAGGATGATGTGGTTTGGTATCTGTCACTTCAGGATGTTTACAGATTTGGTGCCTTCTTTTTACAGGGTAAGGTGGATTTTACCAAAATTATTACTGTAGGAGGTACTGAGGCTAAATCCTCTCAACATTTTTCCCTCACACAGGGAACTATCATTTCAGAATTTGCAAAGCCTGCTTCTAAATCCCGGGAGATAAGGTATGTATCAGGGGATGTACTCTCCGGAAGGATTGTAGAAAAAGACACTGCAGTAGGGTTTTATGATGAAACCGTCACTCTTCTGCCAGATTCCTTTCAAAGAGAATTCATGGGTTGGATTGCACCCGGGTTTAATAAATACTCCCTTTCTAAAACCTTTATATCTAAATTATTGCCAAAAAAGGATATTGCATTTCATACAGCAATGAAAGGTAATGAGCGTGCCATTGTACCCATTGGCGCAATTGAAAAAGTGGTACCTCTACATGTATTGCCTACTTTATTAATAAAATCAATCATCGCTAAAGATATTGAAACGATGGAGCAGCTGGGTATTTATGAATGCAGTCCAGAAGATTTTGCTCTCTGTTCATTTGTAGATGCTTCAAAAATGGATATCTCTGGTATTATTCAGGATGGACTTGATTATGCAGAAGTTGAGGGGTAGGATGAAAATATTACGCAATATTCTCGATAAAATCGAACCTCACTTTTTAGGGAACGGTAAATATCATAAATTATATCCATTATATGAAATGGCAGATACTTTTTTGTTTACTCCCTCTGATAAAACCAAAAATGGTCCACATGTAAGAGATGCAATAGATATCAAAAGGGTGATGTCTTTTGTGGTAATTGCCATGCTTCCTGCATTACTTTTTGGAATTTATAATATTGGCAGGCAAATTGATTCTTCAGGAGATATTTTTACCACATTTTTAGCAGGCTTACCTGTGGTGCTACCCATAATTTTGGTTTCCTATACTGTTGGCGGCTTTTGGGAAATGCTGTTTGCAGTGACTCGTAAGCATGAAATAAATGAAGGGTTTCTGGTAACCGGTATGCTCATTCCCTTGGTTATGCCTCCAACCATACCCTTGTGGATGGTGGCAGTTGCAACTTCGTTTGGAGTGGTAATCGGGAAAGAAATATTCGGCGGTACGGGATATAATATTTTTAATCCTGCACTGGTTGCCCGTGCATTTATTTTCTTTGCCTATCCTGGAGCCATTTCAGGTGATGCTGTTTGGGCAATCGCCAAAAATAGAGAAGGTTTTATTGATGGAATATCTCAAGCTACTCCATTGCTGCAGGCTTCTGCAGAACAAGGAGTGCAGGCATTAGAATTGATTAAGGGACAATTTTCATGGTGGGACATGTTTTATGGTTTCATTCCCGGATCGATAGGAGAGACATCAACCTTGGCGATTATAATAGGAGGGTTGTTTTTGCTTTTTACAGGAATCGGAAATTGGCGAATCATGGCAGGAACTCTCCTTGGAATGGTGCTCACTGCTAAACTCACCAATATATTTGCCGTAGCAGTTTCAAGTGAAAACCCTATGTTGTATCTTCCTGCTGAATATCACTTTGTTATGGGAGGCTTCGCCTTTGGAATGGTCTTTATGGCTACAGATCCTGTATCTGCATCACAAACAGATAAGGGCAGGTGGATGTATGGTATCCTTATTGGATTCATGTGTGTTATCATCCGCTCAATTAATCCAGCCTACCCTGAAGGGATGATGCTGGCTATTTTATTCGCTAATGCGTTTGCACCGCTGATTGATTATTTTGTTATGAAATCCCATATTAAACAAAGGGTGAAGCGTTTTGCAGCATAACAATCTCTACACCTTTAAGTTTATTGCTATGATAACCATCGTGGCAAGCTTGCTTCTCACCTTGGCAGCAACTCAGCTAAAAGAACGGCAGGATTTCAATATTGAAGTGGATAAAAAGAAAAATATCCTGAAATCTATCGGCTTAGATGTGGCAGCCATGCAGGCAAATACCATCATTGAAGAGTACAAAAACAAAATTCAGGATGTGGTGCTTAAACAAAATGGAGATAGAGTTAACCATATTTCATCAGAAGATCTTGAATCTGTTGAAAATAAATCAACAGGACAACTTTCCTATTTCTATGAAAATCATGAATATCTCCCTGCTTATCTGGCATCTGAACCACAGGCATTTATTTTTCCTGTGTCAGGAAAAGGTTTGTGGAGTACCTTATATGGTTATTTAGCTTTGGATATGGATTTGAATACAGTAAAAGGTATTACTTTTTATAAACATGGCGAAACTCCCGGACTGGGCGGAGAAATTGAAAAGAAATGGTTCCAGGATAATTTTATCGGAAAGAAAATTTTTGATAATTCGGGTAATTTAAAATCAATCACTGTAGTCAAAGGGAAAGCTGTAGATGATAAACATGAGGTAGATGGTATTAGTGGTGCTACTATAACTTCACGAGGCGTTACCGACTTTTTAAAAAGAGATCTTCAACGCTATTTTACCTTTTTAACCATTCACCGGAGTAACTAATGGATAAGATCTCAAAAGCCATTATTTCTGATCCATTAGTTGATAACAATCCTATAACCAAACAAATATTGGGAATTTGCTCGGCACTTGCTGTAACGGTAAAAATGGAACAGGCCGTTGTGATGACATTTGCCCTAACCTTCGTATTGGTTTCCTCAAATATTATCATCTCTCTCCTGAGAAAAGGAATTCCGGGAAAAGTAAGAATCATTGTCCAACTAACCGTAATTGCTTCATTGGTGATTCTGATTGATCAGGTATTAAAGGCCTATCTCTATGACATTAGCAAGCAACTATCCGTTTTTGTGGGACTAATCATCACCAACTGTATTATCATGGGTAGAGCTGAGGCCTTTGCCATGCAGAATAATTTTAAGGAATCTTTATATGATGGTTTTGGCAATTCCTTCGGATACGGATTAATTCTCATCATAGTCTCCACCTTCAGAGAATTGTTTGGTAGTGGAACTTTGTTTAACTACCAAATCATCCCAACATGGATGTATTTAGAACAGGGCGGATGGTATGTGAATAATGGTCTTATGTTATTAGCGCCTGGAGCTTTTATTATTCTTGGCCTGATAATTTGGGTGCAAAGAACTTATACACATTTCATAGAAGATTAAAATGGAATTACTTGAACATTATTTGAGTCTGGCTACAAAATCAATTTTTATTGAAAATATCCTTCTTTCCTATTTTCTTGGAATGTGCTCCTTTTTAGCAATATCTAAAAAAATCGAGGCATCCATCGGTTTAGGTTTTGCAGTTATTTTTGTAAGTGGAGTCACTGTACCTCTAAATTGGGTGATTAAAGAATTTCTTCTCATAGAGGGCGCGTTAAGTTGGGTAGGCATTCCTGCATTAACAACAGTGGACTTGAGTTTCCTTTCTTTTATTACCTATATTGCAACCATTGCAGCTATGGTGCAATTAGTTGAAATGTTATTAGATAAATTCAGTCCGGCTCTTTACAACTCCCTTGGAATATTTCTACCTCTGATCGCAGTTAACTGCTCCATTTTAGGTGCTTCTCTGTTCATGGCGGAACGAGGGTATACCTTTGGAGAATCAGCGGTGTTTGGGGTGAGCTCAGGTGCAGGATTTGCTTTGGCTATCGTTTCAATGGCGGCGATTAGATTTAAACTTAAGTATTCAAATATTCCAGATGGACTCAAGGGATTGGGAATTACCATGATTTTAACTGGTTTGCTCTCAATGGCTTACTTATCATTTTCCGGAATAAACCTATAATTTCATGCTTATAACACTCGCCGGTACCATCGTCTTTACCACAGTTATTTTACTGCTGGTAAGTATACTTACCTTTGCAGAATCTAAATTACTCCCTCAGGGGGCAGTAAAAATTCTTATCAATGAAAATGAGGATAAATCTCCAAATGTGAATCCTGGACCTACCCTCCTGAATGCATTGTCAAATGAGGGTATATTTATTCCATCTGCTTGTGGTGGTGGAGGAACCTGTGCACAATGTAAATGTCAGGTGCATGCCGGTGGAGGACAAATCCTCCCCACAGAATTAAATCATATTTCCAGAAAAGACGCTAAAGACGACTGGCGTCTTGCCTGCCAGGTAAAGGTGCGTGAGGAAATGGCAATTACCGTACCTGACGAGATATTCAGTATTCAAAAATGGGAGTGTACGGTAAAATCAAATAATAATGTAGCAACCTTCATTAAAGAATTAGTTTTAGAACTCCCAAAAGGAGAAAATCTTAACTTTAAAGCAGGTGGATTTATACAGATTGATATTCCTGAGTATAGTTTGGATTTCAATGAATTTGACATACAGGACGAGTATCATGAAGATTGGGACAAGTATAAAATCTGGGATTTAAAAGGGAGCAACAGCGAGCCTCAGTTTAGGGCCTATTCCATGGCAAATCATCCTGCAGAGGGAAATATGGTCATGCTGAATGTGCGGATTGCAACACCACCGCCAACCCATTGGAATGATGTGCCACCGGGAATTGCCTCATCTTACATATTTAATTTAAAACCAGGCGATAAAGTTACCATTTCAGGGCCTTACGGTGAATTTTTCATCAAGGACACAGAAAGAGAAATGGTGTATATTGGAGGTGGGGCAGGCATGGCTCCCATGCGTTCTCATCTTTTCCATTTATTTCACACTTTAAATACTAAAAGAAAAGTCAGTTTCTGGTATGGTGCAAGATCTATGCGGGAAATGTTTTACGATGAGGATTTCAGGCAAATAAGAGAAAAATTTCCCAACTTCTCATACAATGTGGCTCTTTCTGATCCCCTTCCCGAAGATAATTGGGAGGGACATACAGGATTTATTCATCAGATCCTCTATGATAATTATCTGGAAAATCATGATGACCCCACCGAAATTGAATATTATATGTGTGGTCCTCCCATGATGATTGAAGCGGCTGAAAATATGCTTTATAATCTTGGCGTTGAACCTGAAATGGTTGCCTTCGATAAGTTTTAACCCTCTGGGCAGCTCCCCCATTCAATTAAAATATATGTTTTTCAGGATATTTCCTGCAGTACTGGGTATTCTGCTTATTTCAAATTGCAGTAATCAGTCTGTTATAACTCTCAATGGAGAGACGATGGGAACCACCTACTCTATTTCTATTGTGAAAAATTCACAGACTGCCATGAATAAAGTAAAATTTCAACATGAGATTGATTCGCTGCTTTTTGTTTTCAATTCCATATTTTCTACTTATTCTTCTTCAAGTGAAATAAGTAAAATAAATGCAGATACCAGCTGGTTTCCCCTTTCCGTTTCAGGAGAGTTTTATCAATTGCTGGAAGAATCTCAACAAATGTATTATGAAACTGGTGGGAAATTTGATATAACTATTAAACCACTCATATCGCTCTGGAGTTTTGATTCAGAGTTTTCTTCTGAGAAAATCCCCATGGAAAATGCTGTTAATGAAGCTCTGACGCAAGTTGGTATGGATCAAATTATGTTGGATAAACACACCGTCCTAAAAAATAATCCTAATGTCCAATTCGATATGAATGCAATCGCTAAAGGTAGAGGAGTTGATAAAATAGCACATTTCCTTAAATCAGCAGGCTTTCAGCATTTTATAGTGGAAATCGGGGGAGAGGTTTATGCATCAGGTGTCAATAAAAATAATTCATTCTGGAAAATAGGTATAAAACATCCGGAAGAGTTCTCAAAGGACATTACTGCTATTGCTGCCTTTTCAAATTCTGGAATGGCTACATCAGGTACGTACCAACATTTTTTTAACTGGGAGGGGAAAGACTATTCCCATATACTTGACCCAAGGACAGGTTGGCCAGTGGAACATGATCTCATCAGCGCTACAGTAATTGCAGAAACCTGCGCCAAAGCAGATGCAATTGCCACCGCCTTAATAGTAATGGGGTTTGAAAATGCTCTTCATTGGATTGAGCAAACTGAAGGAGTAGAATGTTATTTAATCCGCAGGGATAAAGAATCAAGGGTATTGACTGCGGTACATTCTAAAAACTTTCCGCTACATTGAAGGTTGTTCACCAGAATGGGTTGTACATTGCTCTCGTTCTTTAAAAGTGCAATTACATGATTCACCGCAGGACCCTTTTAATGCCCTGTTTGAGAAAAATGTCCCCAATCCCAATAAAAATATGAGGATGGAAAAAATGAATATCGTTAATAATACTGTAATCATAAATCGGGTAAATTTACCATGTTAAACAGGCACTTTAAAAGCCATCTGCCAAAACTTAAAACCAAATAATCTTTATTTTATGAAATTCACCTTATTACTTGGAATACTGTGTTCTGTTTCCTGGGCTGGATCCGACAATTTGGGACAGGACTTACCATTGTTCAGTATCCTACCATTTATTGGCATATTGCTGTCTATTGCCATTATTCCGTTAATAGCGCCTACTTTTTGGCACAGAAATTTTGGAAAAGTCTCTGCATTCTGGGCAATCTCATTTCTGTTGCCATTTTTATTTGTATATGGAATTCATGAAACTTCATATCAATTTCTCCACGTACTACTATTGGAGTATCTACCCTTTATAATTCTGCTGTTTTCACTATTTACCATCTCTGGCGGAATTCGGTTAAAAGGATCACTCATTGGCACACCATATGTAAACACTGGCTTAATTTTAATAGGCACACTTCTTGCTTCGTGGATGGGGACTACCGGAGCTGCTATGCTGCTCATCAGACCTGTGTTAAGAGCAAATAAAGGAAGAAAACATAAAATTCACACAATAGTATTTTTTATCTTCCTGGTGGCAAATATTGGCGGCTCTCTAACACCCCTGGGTGATCCGCCATTATTTTTAGGGTTTTTGAACGGGGTTGACTTTTTCTGGACAACTACTACAATGCTTATGCCCATGTTGTTGGTTTCAGCAATCTTACTCTTAATGTACTTTTTAATAGACAGTTATTATTATAAAAAGGATAATGATAATCTAAAGGAATCCTCAGGAGATGAAAAAATAGGTCTTGATGGATCTTTCAATTTTATTCTCATAGCAGGTGTTATTGGAGCCGTCCTAATGAGTGGATTTTGGAAACCTCAAATTGAGATTCCTGCTCTATTGGGCATTCATTTAGAAATTCAAAATATTTGTCGTGATTTAATATTGCTCATCCTTGCAGGCATCAGTTGGGAATTTACCCAAATGGATATAAGAAAACTAAACGGTTATACCTGGTTTCCTATTCTTGAAGTTGCTAAATTATTTGCAGGAATTTTTATCACTATAATTCCGGCTATTGCAATCTTGAGAGCCGGAGAAAACGGTGCTTTAAGCGGAATTATTCAATTGGTAACCAATTCGGACGGTTCTCCGGTAAATGCCATGTATTTCTGGCTCACCGGTTCTCTGTCAAGTTTTTTGGATAATGCGCCCACCTATCTTGTCTTTTTTAATCTTGCAGGAGCATCCTCAGGTGATATGTCTATGGCAGCCTATCTAATGGAGGTTATACCTTCAACTTTATTAGCAATTTCAATGGGGGCCGTTTTTATGGGCGCCATGACCTATATTGGCAATGCTCCAAATTTTATGGTGAAGTCAATTGCAGAAGAAAATAATATTTCCATGCCCAGCTTTTTCGGTTTTTTAGGTTGGTCAATACTGCTGCTTATACCAGTGTTTATCCTCGTTAGTATTTTGTTTATATAAAAAGCTAAAATCATGTTTAAGAAAATAATATGCGCTACTGATTTGAGTAATTTAGACCCAAATTCCATTGTGAAAGCCGTTCAATTAGCTAGTCAATTTGACGCTACTTTAATTCTACTGAAAGTTTTTGAAGAATTTATGAACAAAGATGAGATGGAAATGCTGCGAATAAAGGTAGACTCTGTCCAGACAGTATATGAAGAGAAGGCTTTGAAAGCAAAATCAAAAATGAAAGCGATTATTGATCAATGTTCTCAGGATAATCTTCAAACTAAATATCCAATAAAAGAAGGGAAAGCAAGTAAAGTCATTTTTCAGGAAGCAGCGAAGGAAAAAGCAGATATGATTGTACTTGGAGCCAGTCATAAAGCAAACAGTCTGTCTAAATTAATTTTAGGTACCACTGCATCATAAGTGATCGAACATGCAGAAATTCCTGTATTAGTGGTACCCATAAAAGAGTAATATTCCTTCAGCAGTGAATTGTATCTCATAAAAGTATATCCGTAAATTTATAACTATACCATGACTCAAATTTCATCACATACCTGGGACGAATTATCCCAACTAATCGATGACAGCAATATAATTCTCCTATCTACCCATATCAATGCAGATGGGGATGGCTTAGGATCTGAAATTGCTTTTTACTATTATCTGAAAGAATTAGGTAAGGATTGCCGCATTATCAATGCAACCGGATTGCCATATAATTATGCAGGAATAGACCCTGACAAAGTAGTTGAGCTATACTCTGACAGCTGTGATAATTGGTTAGACTCTGTTGATCTCACCATTGTTTTTGATATCGGTGACCATCGCAGAACCGGTCCCATAGGAGAAAAAGTTTATACTACCAGTACTGTTGTTTCTATTGATCATCATCCTCCACGGGATAATCATCCATTTACCTTAAATATAGTAGACTTAAATGCCCCGGCAACTGGATATATGATTTGGAAATATTTCCAACATATTGGAATGACAGATAAAAATCTGGAGTTAAAAATAGCTAACGGATTATATGTCAGTTTAGTCACAGATACAGGATCATTTAAATATCAATCCACTACTTCTGATACTCATTTGATGGCAGCGTACTTACTAGACTGTGGTGTAGATGGATATGCTTTACAAAGGGAGATATATGAACAAAGAAGAATTCCGCAAATAAAAATGTTAGGTGATGTAATTCGCCATTTGAAGTATTCAAAAAGCGGGAAAATAGTCTGGGTCATAATTACTCAGGAAATGAAAGATGCAAATGAAGCCGAAGATGGAGATGTAGATGGGTTTACCGAATTTGTTCGTGCCATTGAATCTGTAGAAGTGGCATTTATGATTCAGGAATTACAAAACAGAACCTACAGAATTAATTTTAGATCAAGCGGAAATGTGATTATCAATGATATTGCCCAGTCCTTTGGCGGCGGTGGGCATAAGTTTGCAGCAGGTGCCAGGATATCTGATTTATCCCAAGATGAAATTGAAACTAAAATATTACATCAATTAAGTGAAAAAATTCCCGGAGAAGTAAATGGCAATTAAATGCGACGCATGGATAGAACAAACTGCTTTACAGGATGGTATGATAGAACCTTTCGTGCCTGAACAAGTGAGAGATGGTAAAATTTCTTATGGTCTATCTTCTTTCGGCTATGATATTCGTGTATCTGATGAATACAAAATTTTTACCAATGTGAATAACAGTATTGTTGACCCGAAAAATTTCGATTCTGAATCATTCATTGACTTTAAAGGTGATGTTTGTATTGTGCCACCCAATAGTTTTGCTCTGGCGCGCTCTGTGGAATATTTTCGAATTCCCAGGGATGTACTTACAATTTGTGTTGGAAAATCAACTTATGCACGCTGCGGAATCATTGTCAATGTTACTCCATTTGAGCCGGAATGGGAAGGGTTTGTTACGCTTGAAATTTCTAATACGACGCCTCTACCTGCTAAGATTTACTCCAATGAAGGACTTTGCCAGGTCTTGTTCTTTCAGTCTGATGAACCATGTCGCACTTCATATAAGGACAAATCAGGTAAATACCAGCAGCAGACCGGTATTACACTACCCAGAATGAAGGAAATGGCAGATTGAAATTAACCATTGCTAAAGATGCCGGGTATTGCTTTGGAGTAAGAGACGCTGTGAATATGGCTTATGATGCTGCAGAAAAATATGGTAATGTGCATATGCTGGGCTCAATCGTCCATAATGAGAAGGTAGTAAATGATCTTGAAAATGCAGGTGCAAAAATTGTCAGATCTCTTTCAGATGTACCTGAAGGCAGCCCTATTCTTTTCAGAGCACATGGCACTGTAAATTCCCTTTGGGAAGAAGCAAAAGCTAAAAAGATGAATATTGTAGATGCTACCTGTCCCTTGGTAACTGAAATACATGAAGAAGTAATAAAATTAGCCGAAGACGGAAGGCAGATTATCGTCATTGGTGATCATGGACACGATGAAGTTATTGCCATAGCCGACCAGGTTGATAATTCAATTGTAGTTGCTACACCTGAGGAAGCACATCAACTGAAAAAATATAAACGAGCAGGTTTGGTAAGTCAGTCCACACAGGCAATTGAGAATGTGCAGGAGATTATTAATATCATCATGACAAAAGTTTTTGATTTACATTTTGTTAACACAATCTGTTATCCCACAAAAAGGAATCATGAACAAATCAAGGAGATGGCAGTTGAGAATGATATCATGGTGATAATAGGTTCATTCACCAGTGCTAATTCAAAGCGCTTGACGCAGCTTGCATCAGATAGAAACCCATGTTCTTATCAGGTTACTGGTGCTTCTGATTTAAAACCTGAATGGTTTGAGAAAAAAGAAAAAATCGGGATTTCAGCTGGTGCGTCAACTCCTGACTATCTCATTACCGAAGTCAAAGAAGGAATAGAGCAAATTTATAAGGAAAAGTTATGGCAAAAGGAACATTCGAAGTTAAAGTTGGCTTAGCAGAAATGCTTAAGGGCGGAGTAATCATGGATGTGACCACTCCCGAACAGGCAAAAATTGCAGAAGATGCAGGGGCTGCTGCGGTAATGGCATTAGAGAGAATTCCTGCTGATATTCGCAAAGATGGGGGAATCTCACGCATGTCAGACCCCATAATGATAAAAGGTATTCAGCAGTCTGTAACGATACCAGTAATGGCTAAATGCCGTATAGGTCATTTTGCTGAAGCTCAGATACTTGAATCTCTTGAAGTTGATTTTATTGATGAATCAGAAGTTCTCACACCTGCAGATGATAATAATCATATATATAAAAATGACTTTAAAGTACCATTTGTATGTGGGGCGCGGAATTTAGGAGAAGCTTTAAGGCGAATCGGCGAGGGAGCAGCTATGATCCGAACAAAAGGTGAGGCTGGTTCCGGAAATATCGTGGAAGCCGTCCGTCACATGCGCACCATCATGAATGATATACAATGGCTTACTACTTTAAATCACGATCAACTCATGTCTGCTGCACGAGATCTGCAGGCACCATTTGCATTGGTAGAACAAGTTGCTAAAATTAAAAAACTCCCTGTTCCAAATTTTAGTGCGGGTGGAATAGCTACACCTGCCGATGCGTCATTAGTTATGCAGTTAGGCGCTGAAGCTGTTTTTGTAGGGTCTGGTATTTTTAAGTCTGAAGATCCTGCATCCCGTGCTACTGCAATCGTTGAAGCGGTTACTTACTATAAAGACCCTGCAAAATTGGCAAAAGTTTCAGAAGGATTGAAATCCGCAATGAAAGGAATTGATATGTCTGAGATTCCTGAAAATCAACTCATGCAGGAAAGAGGTTGGTAAGACCTGTCGGTATATTAGCTCTTCAGGGGAATTTTTCCCAGCATGCAGCCATGCTGCTACATCTGGGATATGCTCCAATAATGGTACGCTACCCAAAGGATTTAGAAGCATGCAGAGCACTTATTATCCCCGGCGGAGAGTCTACCACTATGTCAAAGCAAATTGACAGAAATGGATTGCGTGCACCTATAAAGGATTTTGGTAAAAAGAACCCTATTATGGGCACCTGCGCCGGTATGATATTACTTTCTAACTCCAAAAATGGAAAGAATATGGATCCGTTAAACATTATGGATTTCACAGTTGATCGAAATGCGTGGGGAAGACAGGTATATTCTTTTACAGATACGCTAAAACTTCATTTTGATAAGAGAAAGCAATTTAAAGGAACATTTATAAGAGCACCGAAAATAAACCAAATTGGAAAACAAATTAAGGTGCTGGCAGAATATAATGGCGAGCCTGTCATGTTGAAAAATTCAAAGCACCTTGTTTGCTCATTCCATCCTGAAATTGGGAAGGATACACGAATCCATCAATTTTTTTTAAAAAACCTGCATGACTGATTTTCCCATATTATCAAAAATTGACTCACCAACGGATATCAAAAGTTTGAACCGCAAGAGTTTAAAAAAATTATCTGTAGAAATTTCAAAATATATTCAGCAGGTAGTCGAGGAAGTAGGGGGCCATTATTCATCGCCCTTGGGTGTAGTTGACCTGACTTTGGCTCTTCATTCTATTTATAATTCTCCAAAAGATAAAATGATTTGGGATGTAGGTCATCAGGCTTATGCACATAAAATAATTACCGGCAGACGGGATGAGTTTAAAAATATGCGTACCAAAAATGGGATCAGCGGATTTTTGAAACGAGAAGAAAGTCCTCATGATATTTTTGGAGCTGGTCATGCAAGTACCTCAATCTCAGCTGCATTAGGATTCGCCCATGCAAGAGATATAAAAAAGACTAAGGATCAAATAATTGCTATAATCGGTGATGGGGCAATGACGGGAGGACTTGCCTATGAAGGAATTAATAATCTTGGATATCACCGCACTCAGTTAACCATTGTTCTCAATGATAATTCTCATTCCATTTCGAAATCTGTAGGAGCGCTGTCTCATTATTTGACACGGGTAGTGACAAATCCCACATATAATAAAATGCGGAATGATATCTGGGATATCTCTGGAAAGCTTCCTCTTTCTGATCACATTAGAAAGATTATGAGAAAAACCGAAGAAGGAATTAAGGGATATCTCACTCCCGGTGCATTGTTTGAAGAATTAGGCTTGAGATATATTGGCCCTGTAAACGGGCATGATTTAGATGAGTTAATCAGGGTATTCACCGCAGTGAAAGAAATGAAAACTCCTGTTTTAGTGCATGTGAATACCCATAAAGGAAAAGGGAGTTATCTTGCGGAAAAAGATGCCATTAAATATTACAGCATGGGAGGGAAGACACCTTCCAAAAATGGTTCCACTGCCCCGGATTATTCCCATGTATTTGGTACTTCCCTTGCCCAACTTGCAGAAAAGGATGAAAAAATCTTCTGTATAACCGCCGCCATGGAAATAGGCACAGGTATGTCGCCCTTTACCCAGAAATTTCCTGAACGCTTTATAGATGTGGGCATCGCAGAAGAACATGCCGTTACCTACTCTGCAGGCTTAGCTGCTGAAGGATTAAAACCTATTGTGCCTATCTATTCAACTTTTATGCAGAGAGCATACGACCATATTTTTCATGACGCTTTGCTTCAAAAGCTTCCTGTGGTATATTGCATGGACAGAGCAGGGGTGGTAGGCCCCGATGGCCCAACCCATCACGGCGTTTTTGATATAGCTTTTATGCGCAGCCTGCCTGGTATGATTGTTACTGCACCAAAAGATGGTAATGAGTTGAGAAACTTATTAGCTACCGGACTGCATTCAAAACAAAACTTCTCCATTCGTTATCCTAAAGACAGCAGTATAATATTTGAGGAAAATAAGAAGGCAGAAATTCTGGAAATAGGTTCCTGGGAAAGACTTACTAAAGGAGAAAATACGGCAATTCTTGCAGTTGGCTCTATGGTGGGAATGATAATGGGGTCAATTGATATCATTGAACATAATCTCGGATATTTACCTACGGTGGTAAATTGCCGTTTTATTAAACCAGTTGATGAAAAGATTTTATCTCAAATATGTAGCTCCCACCCCCGACTGCTTACCATTGAAGAAGGAAGTCTAAATGGAGGGTTTGGTTCTGCTGTCAGTGATTTTTTACATGATAATGGCTATTCAAATGCTTTGAGTAGAATGGGTATTGGAGATGCATTTGTAGATCATGGAACCCGAGCCGAATTACTGGCAGGATTAAATTTGACTCCAGAGGGTGTCACTGCAACCTTACAAAACAAGGAAAAGATATATGCAGGATAAATTTTCCAAAGCGCAAGAAAAATGGGTAAAGGATGCTGAAAATTCAAAATCTCGTGATTATAGTTATAAGTCTGCATCGGGTGAAGAAGTAGATTTGCTATATTATCCTGATTCTGATGAACATAACTATTCAGAACAACTAAACTTCCCCGGCCAATACCCATATACCCGTGGGATTCATCCTAACTTATATCGTGGTAAACTCTGGACCATGAGGCAGTTTGCAGGATTTGGAACCCCTTTTGAAACCAATCAACGCTTTCAATATCTTTTGAGTCAGGGCCAGACTGGATTGTCTGTTGCCTTTGATATGCCAACCCTGATGGGATATGATGCAGACCACCCCTTGGCTGATGGTGAGGTAGGTGTCTGCGGTGTTGCAGTCTCCTCTCTTCGTGATATGGAAGTTCTTTTTAACGGGATTGATCTTTCTAAAATTTCAGTGTCCATGACTATTAATGGTCCGGCGGTGATTATATTTGCCTTCTATGTGGCAGTGGCTCAAAAACAGGGATTGGATATTTCTCAATTAAATGGGACCCTGCAAAATGATATTTTGAAGGAATTTATTGCTCAGAAAGAATGGATTTATCCTCCCAATGAATCTATGAGGATCATTATGGATATGATTCAATTCTGCACCGACAAAATGCCAAAATATAATACCATATCTGTAAGCGGCTATCATATAAGAGAAGCTGGTTCAACTGCAGCTCAAGAGCTTGCCTTTACACTGGCAGACGGTTTCTGTTATGTTGATCATGCAATCCAAGCCGGCCTTGATGTGGATGATTTTGCACCGCGACTCTCCTTTTTCTTTAATTCACATTTAGATTTTTTTGAAGAAATTGCCAAATTCAGAGCAGCCAGAAGAATTTGGGCTCGCATTATGAAAGGAAAATATGGAGCGAAATCTGAGCGGTCATTAAAGCTCCGCTTCCATACGCAGACGGCAGGATTCAGTCTTACAGCCCAACAGCCTGAAAACAATATAAGTCGAACTGCATTTCAGGCATTAGCAGCAGTACTGGGAGGTACCCAATCCTTACATACAAACTCCATGGATGAAACGCTGGCGCTCCCATCACAAAAAGCAGCTGAAATTGCACTGAGAACCCAGCAGGTTATCGCTTTTGAAACAGGTGTTCCTAATGTGGTTGATCCCTTAGGGGGGTCATGGTATGTAGAAGAACTTACCGATAAAATGGAAGCTGAATCTATGAAATATTTCGCAAAGATTGAGGAACTTGGTGGAGTGATTCCCGCTATAGAAATGGGATTCTTCCAGAGAGAAATCGCAGAAGCAGCTTCAGATTATCAAAGGAGAGTGGATTCTAAAAGAAGAATTGTAGTAGGTGTTAATGAATTTTCAAAAGATTCGGAGGAAATTGAAATACCCATTTTGGAAATACGCAAAGAGGTAGAAACTGAGCAAGTTCAGGCAATTCAACAATTGAAATCTGAACGAAATGACGCTGAAGTAGAAGAAAAATTAGAAGCAATTACCGCTGCAAGTAAAACTGGTGAAAATCTTATCCCGTTAATCATAGATGCTGCCAAGGCATATGCCACATTGGGTGAATTAGTTGATTCAATGAAAGTCGTCTTTGGCGAGTGGCAGGAAACTGCAGTTATATAAATTTTCTCACGATATAGAATTTCAAACAAGTAGTTATGGCCTTATCTGCGGGAGTATTTAATCATAAACATCCCTTCACAATTGGAGTAGAAGAAGAATATATGCTCTGCGATCCTGAATCCGGGGATTTAATCAACAGAGCAGATGAAATCATGGAAATGCTCCCAGATTCGTTAAAAGACCGTTTCAGCTATGAACTTATACTTTCGGAAATTGAAATCAATACCTCTGTTAATACTTCTGTTCAGGACGCTATGAATGAAGTCTCTTCATTGAGACAATTTACACGAGATATAGGTAAGAAGTTGGGTTTTCAAATAGGTATAAGCGGTACACATCCAACCGCTGTCTGTAAGGAGCAGAGCTTTGTTAGAAATGATTCTTATAATTGGGTGGCTGATCAGTTGAATTTCTATGCAAGGCGCAATGTCACTTTTGCATTACATATTCATATAGCTGTTCCAAATAAAGATGCAGCAATTCACATTTCAAATGCTTTGCGTAGATGGATTGCCCCTCTGTTAGCTTTAAGTACTAATTCTCCTTACTTTGAAGGAGAATTCACCGGAATCAGGTCTTCCAGAACTTTTCAATTTGGAATCTTCCCCAGGACCAATATTCCTGTAATGTTTGATAATTTTGATAAATACCAACAGATTGTAGAAAATTATCTAAACACAAAAACCATTGAAAAACCTCGTCAGATTTGGTGGAAGCTGCGCCCTCATTTCGACTATGGTACCCTTGAATTTAGAATTAGTGATGTGCAGAGATCACTGAAAAAAGTAGAAATGTTCGTTGCTCTGGCACAGGCTTTAGTTTACCAGGCAAATAACGAGTATGAAAACGGAACTTTAAAGGAATCTTTTAATTTAGAATATTTGAACGATGCACTTTGGAAAGCTGCCCGTTTCCCTTTTGATAAACAGCTTATTGATCCCCTCACAATTGAAATCAGTACAATGGCTGAACAAATCAAAAAAATGGCAGCATATTCAGAAAAAGCCTTGTCACATTTTAATACCACTCATGTTTTAAATGAAGTGGATAAGATATTAAAAAGTGGTACAGAAGGGGATGAGCAAAAACGAATCCATGATGAAAATGGAATGCGAGATTTAAAATTATTTTTAATGAACAATGTTGATTACACACTCAATTAAAATGGAGAAATAAGAAATGTCAAGAAAGGTTGTACATGTAGTAGGAACCGGCACTATCGGAGAACCCCTCATCGGTCTATTATGTGACTTTAAAGAAGATTTAGGATTAGATGAAGTCACCTTTCATAAAAACACTCCGCTTACAACGGATCGTTCTAAAGTGAGAAGTCTCATTAGCAGAGGTGCCAGATTATCCACCCATGAAGATAAATTTGACGGGTTTAATGCTATTGGCCTGAAACCAGAGTTGCATACAGAGGAAGCCATTGACAGAGCTTCAGTAGTCATTGATTGCACTCCTACAGGGTTTGGGCATGAGAATAAACACAAATATTATGAGAACTACCTGCATAATACTACAGGATTTATAGCACAGGGCAGTGAATTTGGATTTGGAAAGATGTATGCACGAGGGATCAATGATTCTGCTTTGAATCATGAGGAAGATCGCTTTATTCAGGTGGTTTCCTGTAATACACATAATTTATCAACCATTGTTAAAAACTTAGCTCTGGCGGATGGTGAAGACAATTTGGTGGAAGGGAGGTTCACACTTATCCGCCGGTCGAATGATGTGAGTCAATCTTCAAAATTTGTACCCTCTCCACAGGTTGGCAGCCATAAAGACAATGATTACGGAACTCACCATGCCAGAGACGCAGCTCTTTTATTTAATACGCTTGATCTGAAACTAAATCTATTTTCATCGGCGATGATAGTAAACAGCCAATATATGCACATCCTTCATTTTCATTTGAAATTGAAAGAACCGACAACTATTCAAAAAGTGATTGCTCGTTTAGATAGCAATGATCTCATTGCAACTACCGATAAAGTACATGCCAACGAAGTGTTTAGTTTCGGCAGGGATCATGGTCATTTTGGGCGCATTTTAAATCAGGCAGTGGTATCAATTCCATCTTTAAATATCCGAAACGGTACAGAAATTACAGGCTTTTGTTTTACACCACAGGATGGAAATTCACTGTTTAGTTCAATTGCTGTGACAGAATGGTTACTCTATCCTCATTCATACGAAAACAAAATACAATGTCTTGCACCCTTTTTCTTTGATGAAGTCTAGTAAAGGATTAAATTGACAGAAATTCTCACTTTAACAAAAGAGAAAGTACTACAATACTGCACCGAAGCAGGAATCTCTGCCACTGATGCAACTATTATAGCTGCCATTTCCGGCGGGGTGGACAGTATGGTGTTAGCTCATACCCTAAACCAGTTTCGTTCTCAATTGAATTTTGGATTGGTATTAGTCCATTTTAACCATCATCTCCAGACTAATGCCTTCCAAATGGAACGGGTCTGTAAAAAATTCTCTTTGAAAAATCAAATTCAATTGTATTCAGTTGATCTGACTTTTGCATCTTTGAAGAACCTGGAATCCAATGCACGGGTAAAACGCTACAATGAGCTAAATAAAATTGCAGAAGTGTATAAACATGCCTTTATATTCACTGCACATCATTTAGATGACCAAATTGAAACCTTGTTCATGAAGAACTCAGAAGGAGGTGATTGGATTTGTAAAATTGGTATTCGTGAAAAGTATGAAAAGCTCAGACGCCCCTTGTTAAGTATCAGAAAATCTGATATCTTATCATACGCTAAACTACACAACCTCACTTGGGAAGAAGACCCGTCTAATAATGATATTTCCCTGAAAAGAAATAAAGTAAGACATTGTATGCTTCCGGAAGCTTTAAAAAAAAATCCGCAATTAGAAACAACTTTACTATATACTTCTTTTAAAGCTGAGAAGAAATTGAATCAATGCTTTATCAAATTCAAATCTCAGGAGAAATTATATTTTTCTGACAAAGATAGTTACCATTTGGCAGCGAATAAAAAGTTACTTAAACTCTTAGATTTAGGTGAATTAAAGGCTTTTATGTATTATTCCGCCTCATTATTAAATGTTCATGTTAGTCAACATACACATGTATTTTGGAAGGAGTTTACTCAATTCATTCATTCTGCTCAATCGGGAAAAATATTTAATGTAGACCAATTACAGTGTGCCATTCATAGAGATGAATTAATAATAGTCCATTCAGGTAGATTAAATAAAATAAAAAAAATTAAAGCAAAATTGTCTCATAATAAAAATTGGTATGGTTCTTGCTTTACATTTTCAAAAGCAGGTGAACTGGAAAAATTCCGTTCAAAACTAAAAATGATTATTCCATCAAACCTGATAAATAGTGGACTCTATATTAGAAATTGGAAAAAAGGAGATAAAGTTATTTCAGCTACATCAGGGAGGTCTTCCTTGCTCAGTGATATTTTTACAGATCATAAACTTTCTCAATATGATAAAGTGACTCAACCTGTAATTGTGGATAGTAACGATACCATATTATGGATTCCAGGTCTTTTGCATGGTGAAATCAAAGATAAAGAATTTAAAACAGGAAATACATTAGTAACATGGCTTCATCAATAATTATTCCAGATGGCTATCCTTTTGAAGGGGCGCATCTTGAAGAAGTAATTTCCCCTAAGGAAATTCAAGATCGTATCAGTCAAATTGGCAGGGATATTTCTAAAAAATACAAAGGAAAGATTCCAATTATAATTGGTGTCTTAAACGGGGCATTTCTCTTCATGGCTGATTTAGTGCGCCATTTGGACATTGAATTTGAAGTTGATTTTTTAAAAATTGATTCTTATGGAGACAGCACAAAAAGTTCAGGCACCGTCCGGTTGTTGAAGGATATAAGCGCTGATATAACCGGAAGAGATGTAATAATTATTGAAGATATTGTGGATACTGGCTTATCACTCACCTTTTTAAAACACAGAATGGAAGAAGCATCACCAAAATCCCTTGCCTTTGCTTCATTTTTGTATAAACCTGAAGTAGCAAAGCATGACTTTCCAATTGATTGGGTAGGATTTGAAATTGATGAAAGATTCTATATTGGATATGGTTTAGATTTAAAACAAATATTTAGGGGACTTCCCGGTATTTACGCACTTAATGAGGAAAACACATAGTTGAAAAATAAGAAAAAAAATAAGAAGAGCCAAAAAAACCAGAATTTATGGAAAAGCCTGGGTGGGAATCTATTAATATGGATACTGATCATTGTTATGGCAGTTTCTGCACTACAATTTTTCTCTTCAGACTATAAACCACAAGCGATAACCTATACGCAATTTCAAGAATATGTAAATGATGAACAAGTAGAATCCGGTAGAATAATTGGCCGGTCATTTAAAGGTAAATTCAAAAGCCCGGTAATCATTGAATCGGAGGGACCTGGACCGGCGAAAGAATATTCTACTTTTACAACGGTGCTTCCTGAAGTTACCCTTGAAATGACCAAAATATGGGATGAGAAAAATATCACCTATCGATTTGAAGAGCAAACCTTGGGATTAGTAGATTACCTCATACAATTTTCACCATGGCTGCTAATCATTTTCTTCTGGTTCTTCCTTATGCGAAGAATGCAGGGTCCCGGTGGGCAAAACGGAATTTTTAATTTTGCCAAATCTCGTGCAAAAATTATTTCTCCTGATAACCCAAAGACAACTTTTAAAGATGTAGCAGGTTGTGATGAAGCCAAAGTTGAACTCCAGGAAATAGTTCAATTCCTCAAAAATCCGGGAAAGTATAAAAAATTAGGCGCTAAAATTCCAAAAGGTGGTTTGTTATTAGGTCCTCCCGGAACCGGAAAAACTCTGTTAGCAAAAGCAGTTTCCGGTGAGGCGAATGTTCCCTTTTTCAGCATCAGTGGTGCAGAGTTTGTAGAAATGTTTGTGGGAGTAGGTGCCTCCAGAGTACGAGATCTTTTTGATCAGGCTAAACGCAATTCACCCAGTATCATTTTTATAGATGAAATTGATGCAGTCGGCAGACATCGTGGTGCAGGTTTAGGTGGAGGTCATGACGAAAGAGAACAGACATTAAACCAGATACTGGTTGAAATGGATGGCTTCGAAACAGATGATTCTGTTATTTTGCTCGCTGCTACAAATCGCCCTGATGTGTTGGATAATGCTTTACTGCGGCCGGGAAGGTTTGACAGGCAAATTGTAGTTGATGTTCCCAGTGTTGATGGGAGAGAGGCTATTTTGAAAATACATGCCAAAGGTGTCCCTATGGATCGTTCTGTAGATTTTAAAGTATTGGCAAAGGGGACGCCCGGGTTGGTTGGTGCTGATCTGGAAAATTTGGTGAATGAGTCCGCGCTTCTTGCTGCCAGAAAAAATAATAAAAAAGTCACCATGACAGACTTTGAAGAAGCGAAGGATAAAGTGATGATGGGAGTTGAACGAAAGAGTATGATACTAACTCCAAAAGAGAGAAAAGTCACTGCCTATCATGAAGCGGGCCATGCCTTAGTTGCCTATCATACTGAGGGAGCAGACCCAGTGCATAAAATTACCATTATTCCGAGAGGAATGGCTTTGGGTATCACTGCACAACTTCCTGAAGATGAAAAACATAACTATCAGAAAAAATATCTATTGGGCAGATTAGATATTTTGATGGGGGGCAGATCTGCTGAAAAGCTCATTTTCGATGATACCTCTACCGGTGCCGGGAATGATATTGCAACTGCAACGGATACAGCTCGGAAAATGGTGTGTGAATGGGGAATGAGTGACAGGATTGGTCCATTGACCTTTGGTAAAAAATCCGAAGAGGTATTCCTTGGCAGAGAAATATCACATCCAAGAGATTACAGTGATGAGATTTCTCAAATCATTGATGAAGAAATTACCTTATTTGTTAAACATTCTGAGAATAACGCAGACAATATTCTTAAAACGCATATTGAGCAGCTCCATAACATTGCCAATGCATTGTTAGAATATGAGTCCATCAGTGGTGATGAAATGGGTGGTTTAATAAAAGGGAATCCCATTGTTAGACCAGAACCTAAGCCAAAAAAGAAACGCTCCCGCAGAAGAAAACGAGCAAAAGGGGAAATAAAATCCACACCGGATAAACCCAGGCAAACAATTATCACCAAGCCTGCTACTTAATGGATTTATCCACTTTTAATTCTCCACTCATCATGGGGATTATTAACCTTACACCGGATTCGTTCTTTGATGGTGGGAAGTATGCAGATTCTCAAAATCTAATTAAAGAGAAATTCAATCAGGCTGATATTATTGATATTGGGTGTGAATCCTCACGGCCCGGAGCAGATCCACTATCCGCTGAGCATGAAATTCAAAGATTAGACCAATATCTGGATTTTTTAAACACTTTCCAACAACCGCTATCCATTGATACATATAAACCGGAAGTTGCAGTGTATGCATTGGAAAACGGGTTTGAAATGATAAATGATATACAGGGCGGTGGAAATGGCCATATGTTTGAAGTAGCCGAGGAATTCGGCTGTCCAATAGTTATTATGCACATGGCTGGTAGTCCAAAAACCATGCAGGAAAGTCCGTTATATTCTGATGTAGTTGATGAAATTATAACTTATTTTGATAAACAAATTGCTCTTGCAACGATTATTGGCGTAGAAGAGTCGCAAATAATTTTGGATCCTGGCATTGGATTTGGTAAAAGACTTGAGGACAATTTTAATATTTTAAAAAATATTCCTGAATTTAAAAAATTAGGGTTCCCCATACTGGTAGGGCTTTCCAGAAAATCTTTTTTATCAATAAATGGGGATACACCGGATGAAAGATTAGCAGCCACTTTAACTGCATCTGCTTATGCGCTGCAAAAAGGAGCCGATATATTAAGAGTTCATGATATAGCTGACACTTCAAAGCTTATTACCACCCATCAAAATTTGACTGCAAGTGAAATACAATTTAGTAAAAGTTGATTTATCATGAAATTTGACATTCGAGAATATAAAGAAAAATTTAATAATTCAAAGTCCCAATACCATGACTTACGGAGGTATCTTTGACCAACCTGCCATTCAGTCATCAATTATAGAATTACAAAGTAAAACCACAGAACCAGATTTCTGGGAAGACGGTGAAAAAGCTCAGAAAATCCTAAAAAAAATCAGTTCATTAGAAAACGAGTTGAAGTTATGGAATGAATTAGATGAACAATTTCAAGAGGTAGAATCATATTTAGAACTTTTGAATGAAGGGGAAGATGTAGCAAACGATGCCCAGGACTCCCTGAATTCATTTGAATCCGTTATTGAAAGGGTCCAAATCAGAAAACTCTTAAGCGGAAATGATGATCATCGACATGCTATTCTTACTATCCATCCAGGTGCCGGAGGAACTGAATCGCAGGATTGGGCATCAATGCTGTTTCGTCTCTATACCAGGTATTGTGAAAGGAGTGGGTTTAAAACAAAATTATTGGATTATCAGGATGGTGATGAAGCCGGTATCAAAGATGTAAGTATTGAAATCTCAGGAGATTTTGCCTATGGTCATCTAAAGGCAGAAAGAGGGGTTCACCGCTTAGTTCGTATTTCTCCCTTTGACAGTAATTCTAAAAGGCATACCTCCTTTGCCTCAGTATTTATTTTCCCCGTTATTGATGACGATGTGGATATTACCATTGAGGACAAGGATATTCGAATAGATACCTACCGCGCCAGTGGTGCAGGAGGACAACATGTTAATAAGACTGATTCTGCAGTGCGTATAACTCATTCAGAAACGGGTATTGTGGTACAATGCCAAAATGAAAGAAGTCAGCTGAAAAATAAAAACATGGCATTGAAAATGTTAAAGGCAAGATTGTACCAGCAAAAAATGGAAGAAATCCAGGCATCCCAGGAAGCACTTGCAGGTCAAAAAAAGGATATAGGGTGGGGAAGCCAGATTCGCTCTTATGTATTTCATCCCTACAATATGGTGAAAGACCATCGTACAAAATTCGAAACTTCAAATATTCAATCCGTAATGGATGGGAATATTGACGAATTTATCAATGCATATTTATTAACAAAACTGGAAAAATAAATGAGTACTGAACAAAAAAATCTCCAGGAAATAATCAAATTTAGATTGGAGAAATTGGATAAAATTAAAGCAGCCGGATTTAATCCCTATAGCTATAATTATAACAAGGTCGATCATATAGCAGACATCATCCACAAAGGCGAAAAGAGTGTTGGATCATTTGTTAAAACTGCAGGACGAATGGTATCATTTCGAAAAATGGGGAAGGCAAGTTTTACTCATGTGCAGGATAATGAAAGCAAAATTCAGGTGTATTTGAAAAATGATTTACTACCTGAAAATATATATGACTCAATTGTTCGTAATCTTGATTTAGGAGACATCATTGGGGTTAGTGGTGAGCTATTTATTACGAAAACAGGAGAATTATCAATTAAGGCTGATGACCTTACTATCCTCTCAAAAAATATCCGTCCATTACCGAATTTAAAAGAAAAGGATGGGGAAGCCTTTAACGCATTTGAAGACAAAGAACTGCGGTACAGACATCGCCAATTAGATTTGATTGCCAATCCTGAAATAAAATCAATCTTTAAAAAACGGGCAAAAATTATTTCAACAGTGAGAGCCTTTTTAGACACCAATGGATACATCGAGGTGGAAACGCCGGTATTACAAACTGTTTATGGAGGCGCTTCAGCCAGACCATTCACCACGCATCATAACACTTTAGATCAATCATTCTATTTGAGAATCGCCGACGAACTTTACCTAAAAAGACTCATTATTGGCGGATTTGAAAAAGTCTATGAATTGGCTAAAAATTTCAGAAATGAAGGGATGGACCGTAACCACAATCCCGAATACACTTCTCTGGAATATTATCAAGCATATTCGGATGTCTTCGAAATGATGGATTTTACTGAAAATCTTTTCAGAGACACTGCGGATAAAACGGGAGAATTAAAATTCGAATATAGTGGTCATACAATTGACCTATCTAAACCGTTTAAACGCAAGAGCATGTTTGATTTGTTAGAGGAGTACTGCGGTGCAGATGTTTCTTCAATGGATACGGATGCTTTGAAAAAGCTCGCTAAAGAAAAATCTCTTGAAATTGAGGATGACTTAAACTATGGTCAGGTATTGGATAAAATTTTCGGTGAATTAATTGAGCCACATCTTATAGATCCTGTTTTTGTCACTGATTATCCTAAAGCCATCTCTCCTTTAGCTAAAGAAGACCGAAATGGGAATTTAGATATTGTTGAGCGCTTTGAACTCTTTATCTGCAAAACTGAATTTGCTAATGCATTTAGTGAATTAAATGATCCCTTAGAACAGCGCCGTAGGCTGGAATCCCAGGCAAAACTACGTGAATTAGGGGATGAAGAGGCGCAAATAGTAGATGAAAATTTTCTTCAGGCCATGGAGACAGGTATGCCTCCGACGGGAGGTGTGGGGATAGGTATAGACCGACTCGTGATGCTCCTCACCCAACAGCAGTCAATTAAAGATGTCATTTTGTTTCCTGCAATGAGAACAGAGGATTAATGAACCTTACTTCCCGGATTGCTTATAAACAATTACGATCCAGGCATAGTTTCGGGTTCATTTCATTTTCAACATATTTAAGTATTCTCGGTCTAACAATAGGGATTGCATCTCTCATTATTATCGCTTCAGTATCAGATGGGTTCAGTACAGTAATACATTCGAAACTCTCATCCATCGACGGCCATTTGAGAATAAAAAACTTTCTGAATAATTCAATTGACGCTGTATCCGTTCAGGAGTTGCAGGAAAAATTGCTCCCACTGAATCAGCTCATTCATACTTCAGCTCCTTATATTGAAAAAAATGCCTTTATTCGTCATGATGGGAAAACGGAAGGTGTTATTATTTATGGTGTAACTCAGCCTGCTTTACAAAATATTTTTAATTTGAATCAATTCACTCAGGATGAACAATTATTTAGTACGCCAAACAGTATTTTCATAGGTGCACATTTGGCAGATAAACTAAGCCTGAATATTGGCGATACCATCATTTTGTTTAATGCAGAAAAATTGGAGTCCAATCAATTATTGAATGCAGAAAAATTCTATGTAGAGGGGGTATTTAAAACAGAATTCCCCGAATATGACAGATTACTTCTGTTTACTCCTGTAAAAGCAGCACAAAAGCTATTTCACATGGAAAATACATTTTCAGGATTAATAGCAAATGTATATTCCCCATCATCTATTACCAAAATTGAGGATGGCGTTTCCGAAGCACTTGGAAATTTCCCTTACTATATCTCCACCTGGAAAACCAGACACAATCAATTATTGTATTGGCTCAGTGTCTATGATCTTCCTATCAAGCTAATAATGATTTTTATTACTACTATTGCTATCTTCAATATTGCAGCCTCATTGTGGATGATAATCATTGAAAAAACCAAGGAGTTTGGAGTTTTGTTAGCGCTGGGTTTAACTCATGCAAAATTGAAATTTATCATTATAAAGGAAAGCATAATCATAGGATTTACCGGGGCGTTGGGAGGGATAACATTAAGTCTTTTAATATTATTACTCCAGAGGAGATATCAAATTATTCAAATTCCTAATGATATTTATTTTATGGATCACCTCCCTGTTGAATTTCATCTACACTATTTTATATTTTACCCTGTAGTTGCAATAGTGGGAACTTTTTTATTTGCATTTATCCCAGCATATAAAGTATCACATATTTCTCCTGCAAACGCTCTGCGTTATGAATAAATTTACTTTCTACAAAACTTTTATTTTAAACAGGCAAATGGGCAAATTTGGTAATTTCAGTCTGCTATTGCCCTGTATCGGAGTAATTCTTGGATGTATGACTGTTTCACTAACCTTAGCAATCATGGAAGGTATGGAATATTCAATTTTTACCCAGTTAAAAAATGTATCCTATCCTGCAGCTCTCTATAATATTAGTGATGAGGAATACCCAAAATTAATGGAAACACTTTCAGATTTAAAAATTCCATTTGAACAAAGTAGGGAAGGCCAGATAATGCTGTTGCATAATGGAGAGTTCAGATTAGTTGAGTTGCATGGTATTGAACAGATTAACAAATTTAAAGGGAATGCTCTGCAAATCAGCTCACAAAATGAAAATGATAATGGCTTACTCATAGGGCATTCTCTTGCATCAAAGCTGGATATATCCCGGGATGATACTGTTTTAATGGTTCTGCCATCAAAAATAAATCTGTTTACAGGGGTTCCGCAGCAGAAATATTTCCAGGTAAATGATATTTTTCAACTGAAAGTATTAGACTACGAACAACAACATATTTTCGCACCTCTTCATAATGTCCAATATTTTTTACCACCGGAATTTAATTCTTTTTATTTGCCATTAACGTTGAGTCCGGAAGAAATCTCTGATATTACATCAATTTTTCCCTCTGTTAAATACCGTAATTGGGATGATAATTATTTCTCCTTCATATCCGCAATGAAAATGGAAAAGTATGCTTATTCCATCATTGGATTTTTGATCGTTGGTATTGCCGGTTTCACGCTTTTAAGTATGATGAGTTTAGCCGTAATACAAAAAGTTCCTCAAATAGGTATCTTAAATGCCATGGGAGCAAAAGGGAATTTTATAAGTAATATATTCATATTTCAGGCGATATTAACTGCAAGTATCAGCGGCATTATTGGTATTTCTCTCAGTTATCTGTTTATTAAATATGATAACCAGTTTAATCTTATTCAGAGAATTTTTCCTGAAAGCTTGTTTTTTGATTTTCCCCTCATTTTAAAAGGAGAATATGCAATTGCAATATTTGCCATTTCTACTTTATTGCTATTAATGGCAGCAATCTATCCTGCATATAAAGCTGCAAAATTAGACCCTGTACAAGCAATTGGATTTAATAAATAATGGCAGTAATCAAAAGTAGAAATATTGTAAAGTCATATCTGAAAAATGGTGAATCGGTCTCTGTATTAAAGGGTGCGGATATTACCATTGAGAGGGGACAGATAGTAGTATTAATGGGGCCTTCCGGTTCAGGAAAATCTACCTTATTGAATATTTTGGGTACTCTTGACTCTGAATATGAGGGAGCCGTTGAAATTAATGGGAAGGAAATTATTTCCACAACTGAAGTTCATACTGTCAGAACACATGAATTAGGGTTTGTTTTTCAATTTCATCACCTCCTCCCGGAATTTACATTATATGAAAATTTACTCATTCCCGGTTTGATTGCAAATATGGAAACTAATTACCTCCACAATCAAATCACCAATATGATTGAATTTATTGGTATGGAACATAGAATTCAGCATTATCCCAACGAAGTTTCCGGTGGAGAGAGGCAAAGGATTGCCGTACTCAGGGCATTGGTAAATCAACCGGCATTAGTTTTAGCTGATGAGCCCACAGGAAATTTAGATAGAGAAAACAGTAAAACGTTGTTAAACTTAATGTCTGATTTGAAGGCAAAATTTAATCAATCATTCCTCATTGCATCCCATGACGAATCCATTTTGCAGATTGCGGATGAGGTATTGTATTTGAAGGACGGAAAAATAATAAAGGATAATTAAAGTTAAACATGAAGGAAAATTTTTCAAAAGGAGTACAAAGAGTACTCAAGTTTGCTAAGGAAGAAGCAGTTCGCTTAGGACACAGTTATGTTGGGTCTGAGCACTTACTATTAGGAATAATCAAAGATAATAACGGGAAAGCTGCCAGTATCCTCACCTCAATCGGGTGTGATATTCAGGAAATGAAAGTTATGGTTGAAGACATGGCAAAACCTAGTGGCGGAACCATGACTTTAGGGCATTTACCTCTTACCAGAAGAGCTGAACGCATTCTAAGAACTACCTTTAGCGAAGCCCAAAATTATAAAGAAGAAGTAGCCAATCAAACCCATTTACTCCTTGCATTAGCAAGAGAAGACGAGGGTCTGGCCACAGAAGTATTAAATGCATACACAGTGGACTATGAGCTCCTCACAACCATTGTATCTTCTTCACCTGTTAAAAGAGAGAAGAAAGTACCTAAAAAATCTCCTACACCTACCCTGGACCTATTTAGCAGAGATATTTCCAAAATGGCAAATGAAGGGAATCTCGACCCAGTTATAGGCAGAGAACTGGAAATTGAACGACTTGCTCAAATTTTATCCAGAAGAAAGAAAAATAACCCCGTCCTTATTGGAGAACCCGGCGTAGGTAAAACTGCCGTTGTTGAAGGATTAGCAATTCGCATTTATGAGAAAACCGTTCCTCATATTCTCTGGGGACAGCGTGTGATTGTACTCGACCTTGCAGGCCTGATAGCCGGTACAAAATACAGAGGCCAGTTTGAAGAGCGTATGCGAACCCTCATGCTGGAGTTAGAAGCCAGTTCTGATATTATTGTGTTTATTGATGAGCTGCATACCTTAGTGGGAGCAGGAGGTGCTTCAGGCTCCCTGGATGCTGCCAATATGTTCAAACCAGCATTGGCAAGAGGTGAAATTCAAATTATTGGAGCTACCACGCTGAATGAGTATCGAAAATATATAGAAAAAGATGGTGCTTTAGAAAGACGGTTTCAGAAAATAATCGTAAATCCTCCTTCAGTAGATGATACTATAAAGATTTTAGATGGAATCAGGGAAAAATATGAAGAGCATCATCAGGTGAATCTTTCAGATAATGCGGTAAGAGCCTGTGTTGAACTGAGTGACCGCTACATCTCAGATAAATTTTTACCAGATAAAGCCATTGATGTTATGGACGAAGTTGGCTCTCATGTACATATTCATAATATCCATGTTCCTGATGAAATCGTAAAGCTTGAGAAAAATATTTCGTCTTTGCGGAAAAAGAAAGAATCTGTCATTGCCCAACAAAAATTTGAACAAGCTGCGGAAATGCGTGATAAAGAGCGTAAAATGATTTCAAAACTGAAAGAAGTACAGGAAAAATGGGACAATGTTGAAAAATCTTCCAGACCTGTGGTAACAGAAGAAGATGTAGCTGATATCGTGTCAATGGTTACCGGTATTCCCCTGGCTAAAGTTGCAGAGTCAGAAACTGAAAAACTTTTGCACATGGCAGATGAGTTAAAAAAGCGTATAGTTGGTCAAAATGACGCTATTGAAAAACTCTCCCAAGCATCCAGGAGGGCAAGAGCAGGGTTGAAAAATCCCAACAGACCAATTGGTTCATTTATGTTCCTCGGCCCCACTGGTGTAGGAAAAACTGAATTGGCAAAAGTTTTGGCGGAATACCTCTTCTCAAATACTGAATCACTGATAAAGATAGACATGAGCGAATATGTGGAACGCTACAATGTTTCCCGGCTTATAGGTGCTCCTCCGGGATATGTTGGCTATGAAGAAGGCGGACAATTAACTGAGAGAGTCCGCCGTAAACCATATTCTGTAGTACTTTTCGATGAAATTGAAAAAGCACACAGAGATGTGTATAATATCCTATTGCAAATTCTGGATGAAGGCAGGATTACCGATAGTCTTGGCAGAATGATTGACTTTAGGAATACGATTATTATTATGACCTCAAATATTGGAACCAAGGTGGTAAGTTCAACCTCATTTGGATTTAAAACTTCCAAAGAGGACAAAAAGGAGGACAATTATACAGACATTATGGCTGAAGTGAAGAAATATTTCATTCCTGAATTTCTCAACAGAATAGATGATATCATTGTTTTCAATTCACTTTCAAAGGAAGATTTACATTCTATTATAGAACTGCAACTTTCTGACTTAAAAGAGAATCTAAAGAAAAAGAATAATACTTTGAAAATGACAAAATCTGCAAAAGAGGACTTAATCCGCGATGGAGCTCACAGAGAGTGGGGGGCACGACCTCTTCGTAGAATCATACAAAATCAAATTGAAAATGAAATTTCAACAAGGTTTTTAACGGGAGAATTTGTAGAAAACGGAAGTATTACAGTTAAGTCTAAAAATAAAGAGTTAGTTTTTACCCAGGAAGTTAAACCTGCCAAAAAAACTTCTAAGAAGAAGTCCCCTGCTAAAGAACCTGAACCGGCACAAGAGTAAAAGTCTGCCATATAGACCGATATTTTCTTTCCGGCATAGTTATTGTTATTATGCGGACAGGAAAATTTTTGAATTTATTTTATACTAAGGAGTAATAATGGCAAAAATAATCGGTATAGATTTAGGGACGACAAACTCATGTGTGTCAGTTATGGAAGGCGGTAGTCCCACTGTAATCACTAACAGTGAGGGAGGTCGTACCACTCCTTCCGTAGTAGCATTCACCAAAGATGAAGAAACTTTAATCGGACAGCCTGCAAAAAGACAGGCAGTTACCAACCCTGATAATACAGTCTTTTCTGCTAAAAGATTCATTGGAAGAATGTATGATGAAGTTGGCACTGAAATTACGGAGATGCCTTATAAAATTGTAAAGGGCAAAAATGGTGAAGTAAAAATTTCTACACAGGATAAAGAATATGCCCCGCCACAGATTGCGGCAATGGTTTTACAAAAACTAAAGCAGACTGCAGAAGAATACTTAGGTGAAAAAGTAACAGATGCAGTTATAACCGTACCTGCCTATTTTAATGATTCCCAGCGACAGGCAACTAAAGATGCTGGTGCAATCGCAGGACTTAGTGTTCGCAGAATCATAAACGAACCTACCGCAGCCGCATTAGCCTATGGATTGGATAAGAAAAAAGATGAGAAAATTGCAGTATTCGATTTTGGTGGCGGTACTTTTGATATTTCCATACTGGAATTAGGTGATGGTGTTTTTGAAGTTAAATCTACTAATGGTGATACTCATTTAGGTGGTGACGATATTAATCAGGCTCTTGTCGAATACCTTACTGCTGAATTTAAAAAATCTGATAGTATTGATCTGACTAAGGACGCAATGGCTCTCCAAAGACTCAGAGAAGCGGCTGAAAAAGCAAAATGTGAGTTAAGCTCTTCAAAACAGACAGACATCAATCTACCATTTATAACTGCCGATCAATCTGGTCCACGCCATTTGAATATCAGCCTTACCCGGGCAAAATTTGAATCTCTTATTAAAGACCTAATTGACAGAACTATTGCTCCCTGCCAGAATGCCTTGAAAGACGCAGGGTTAACTGCAGCTGAAATTGATGAAGTCATTCTTGTGGGTGGTTCTACCAGAATCCCTATGGTACAGACCATTGTAAATGATCTATTTAAAAAAGAGCCAAATAAGGGAGTGAATCCTGATGAAGTGGTATCCATTGGAGCTGCTATTCAGGGCGGTGTAATGGCAGGTGATGTGGAAGATATCCTACTTTTAGATGTAACCCCGCTCTCATTGGGAATTGAAACATTAGGCGGTGTAATGACTCCGCTTATCGAATCCAATACCACTATCCCTGCTAAGAAAAGTCAGATATTCTCCACTGCTGCTGATAATCAACCCTCTGTTGAAGTGCATGTACTGCAGGGTGACCGCTCAATGGCTGTAGATAATAAATCTCTGGGGCGTTTTCATTTGGATGGTATTCCGCCTGCACCGAGAGGCATTCCACAAATTGAAGTAACCTTTGATATTGATGCCAATGGTATTCTCAATGTATCTGCAGTTGATAAAGCGACAAGTAAAGAGCAGTCAATCCGTATTGAAGCATCCAGCGGGCTTACGGAAGAGGAAATCCAAAAGATGAAAACAGATGCTGAAAAACATGCCAAAGAAGATGAATCCAAAAAGGAAACTGTTGATACGCATAATACTGCTGATCAATTGATTTATCAGACTGAATCTCAATTAAAAGAAGCAGGTGATAAAATTACCGATGATGAGAAGAAGCCTATTGAAGATGCATTAGAACAGCTCAAGCAGGCAAACAGCGGTTCTGATAATGAAGCTATTAAAAAGGCTATGGAAAATCTGAATACTGCCTGGCAACCGGTTGCACAAAAAATGTACCAGACTCAGCAAAATCAGGAAGAAACACCTCCGGGAAGTAGTGATTCTTCAGGCAAATCAGATACCACATCTGAAGCTGAAGTTGAAGATGCAGATTTTGAGGTTGTGGAAGAGAAATAAATAAAACCTAACGGTTATAAAAAAAGGGTGGAAATTCCACCCTTTTTTATTTTTATCCATATCTGATGAATATTCTTTAAAATTTATTTATATAAATCTCTACTCTCCGGTTTTTTGCCATATTTTCGGGGATAGGAAAACCAGCATCATTCCGATTAGGGAAGAGAGGGATGGATTCAGCCCTTGCTATTGGTTTTAATTTGTGCATTTCAATTCCACTTTTTTGAAGCACCTCAACGATCCCCGTTGCTCTAATGGCTGATAGATCCCAATTGGAACTAAATTTTTCACTGTCATCAACAATAGGGATATCATCTGTATGCCCTTCCACTTCAATCATATAATTTTGATAGGTTGATTCATTTAGTAAATCGGTAATAGTTGTTGAAATTGCTTCAATTACCGGAGTCATATCACTGTTTATATCTGCTGAAGCAGGGGAAAACAGGGTGCTTCCGGGTATCTGTACCAATATCCCTTTTGGACCAGGAATAATTTCAACTACATCTTCTAATCCTTTATTCTTAAAAACTTCAATTAAATCTTTATTTAATTCACTAAATTCATTTTGAATTTCCTTGTTACTGAAGGCTTCCTGCATGGATTCTCGAATTTCCTCATATTTACCAGGATCAGGATAAGAAACTGCAAACAATAAAACAAAAAATGCCATTAATAGAGTTATCATATCACCATAAGTTCCCATCCAGCCATCAACTACATCTTTGTTAACTTTTTTAAGTTTTATTTTCTTCATAATTTTCTTCTACCTCTCTGCAATATCAAAATGATTTTCAGGATCTAAAAAGCGATTTAAATGATCCTGTAAAATATAAGGATGTGGTTTTTGCGGGAGCATAGCAATTCCTTCAAGCAAGACCTTATCCCTGTATTGTATAATTGAAAATTTTTGCTCGAGTTTTCTAGCAGCTGGTTTTAATAGAAGATTCGCAAATAATACACCATAGAGGGTAGTAATTAATGATACTGCCATACCGGAACCTACATCAGAAGTATCTGACCCCATATTACCCAGCATTATTACCAAACCTACCAATGTACCAATCATGCCAAACGCAGGTGCAAAAGTAGCCATAGTATCTAAAATCTCAACTTGCACATTATTTCTTTCATATTGTGAATCAATAAGATCTTCTGTGAGATTTTTTACATTTTCAGATTTAGAACCTGTAAAAACCAATTCCATACTAAATTTAACAATGGGATTATCGTATTCTGCATCTTCAAACTTATTTTGAAGTTCACGCAATCCGCCCTTTTTCATTATTTCTCCCCAGGTGATGATTTTTCCCACATCCTGATATAATGTTTTAGAATTGATATCTAAATGTTTAAAAATATTCATCAAACCTGAAAAGGATTTCATTATATAATTTTCTTTAAAGGCAATAAAAGTTGCAGCAATAGTACCGCCAATGACCATTAAAAAACTGTTTAAGTGAAGAAAAACTAATGGGTCCTTCGCTCCACCAGTAGCAATTGAATATACAAAAAGTCCAATCCCGGCAATTGTACCAATGAATGTTCCTATTGAAAATGACATAACTCTCCTTGGATTAAAATGATTAATAAATTGTGACTTGATACTTCTTCAACTGTGATAATATACATCTTCGCTATAACTAATTTAATGGGTTTATTTTTGTATGGTAAAGAAGTAGAATAATAATCCATCCTTTTTGTTTTAGGTTGAAGTTTTAAAACCACTTTAATTTTACCCCGTTTTCGAGGCGTAGCGCAGTTTGGTAGCGCACTGCGTTCGGGACGCAGGGGTCGGAGGTTCAAATCCTCTCGCCTCGACATATAGCCGTAAAACATGAATCTGAAATAAAATTCAGCCATTTTAAATAATTTTTATTTTCTATGAAAAATAAAAAAAACACCGAAAATATTAAAGATATCCGTAAACGCTTAAAACGGTCCGAATTAGTTCAATCTTCTCTGTTTAAAATAGCCGAGGCAGCCCATACAGCCAACAATCTGCATGAACTTTATTCTTCTATTCACAATATTATCAGCAAGTCAATGTATGCTGAAAATTTTTACATTGCAATTTTTGATAAAGAAAAGGAAAAACTCTACTTCCCATATTATGTAGATAAACAGGATGCGGAAAGTTTAGATGCTGCTGAAGTAAAACTTGAAAAGAAGAGTATGACTGGACATTGTCTGGAGCTGGGAGTACCTCTTCTATATTCAAAGAAAGATATACTCGACTTAAAAAAATTAGGGGAAGTAAATCCCGTCGGTACCATCTCCGAGACCTGGCTAGGGTCACCTCTGAAAATCGGTGATAATATTATTGGCGTAGTAGTAGTGCAAAGTTATGATAAAAATCATCTACTCACCGTTGAAGACAGGGAACTTCTCAATTTTGTATCTGAACTGGTAGCAATGGTTATCGAGAAAAAACGCCTTGAAGCAGAACAGTTGGAATATCAATCAAATCTGGAGAAAAAAATCAGGGAGCGCACAAAGGAACTTTTCTTTGCTAAGGAAAAAGCTGAGTCAGCTGCTCAAGCAAAATCTGAATTTTTGGCAAATATGTCACATGAGCTGCGAACTCCGCTAAACGCTATAATCGGATTCTGCGAAATATTAAAAGAAGATGCAACAGAAATCGAGCAGAATGGGATGGTAGATGATCTGGGGAAGATACATAAATCCGGGAAGGATTTATTGGCGTTGATCAATGATATTCTTGATCTTTCAAAAATTGAAGTAAAAAAATTAGATATTAATGTAACACAGTTTAAAATAGATGACATAGTCTATTCTGTTAAAGAGACTCTTGAACCTTATGCACGGATTAATAACAATAAAATTGATGTACAACTTCCTAAAATGGAGTTATCAATACGATCTGATGAATTGAAAATTAGGCAGATTCTTTTTAATTTAATCACCAATGCCTGCAAAAACTCTGAGGACAGTGTCATTAATCTTATCATTTCACAAGAGAGAATGGACAAAAGTCATTTTCTTGTGTTAAAAGTGAAAGACTATGGAATTGGCGTCCCTAAGGAGAAAATGAAAGCCATTTTCGAACCTTTCACACAAGGAAATGAAGCTGACAACAGTAAGATTAAAGGCACCGGTTTAGGACTCACTATATCAAAGGCTTATTCCGAACTATTAGGTGGATATATTCATGTGGAAAGTCAAGAAGGAAAGGGCTCAACATTCACCAGTTATATTCTGCAGGATGTCTATGCAAAAAAAGACAATCAAAAAACCATAGATGAAGCTGTAGAGACCCCTATAGAAGGAAATGGTCATCCAGAAGGCCAGGGCAGAATTCTGGTAATTGATGATGACAAAGTTTTTCTTGATCTGGTGAATAGAAAACTCACTAAAGATGGATATTCAGTTTACACTGCTAATAATGGTGAAAAAGGTCTCCTAAAAGCGAAGAAACTCATTCCTGATATTATCATTCTTGACATCATCATGCCGGATATTGACGGCTGGACTGTATATCAAAACCTCAAACGTATCCCTCTCTTATCGAAAATACCGGTCATCATTGTTACTATTGGCGACTATGAGAAAATGGCAAAAGATTTTGGTGTAGTTGATTTTCTGGCTAAACCCATCAACTGGAAAATGTTGAATAAACTTCTGGGAAAATATAAGGTGCATGGAAAATCTAAACATATTTTAGTAGTAGATGATGATTCAACTACCAGAATTATATTGAAAAAAATGCTACTGAAAGATGGTTGGGAGGTAGATGAGGCATCTAATGGAGAAGAAGCATTTGAGAAGGTGCAGATCAATAAACCTGAATTAATTTTGTTAGACCTTCTCATGCCTGTCATGGACGGTTTTGAATTCTTGAAATTGATGAAAGCAAATGAGAAATATGATAATGTCCCTGTAATAGTTATAACTTCGAAGGATCTCACTGCCGATGATTACTCATTTCTAACTGCAAATGTGGACAAAGTTATTCAAAAAGGGGATTATACCCGGAAACAAATTGTAGATAAAATTGACTCGGCTATAAAAGAAAGTAATTTGAAAATGTATTTAAAAGGTACAAATGTATGAACATATTATTAGTTGAAGATAATGAACTTAATCGGGATATGCTTACCCGCAGGTTGGAACGAAAAGGATTCTCTGTTATAACTGCCACAAACGGACAGGCTGGCATTGATCTTGCCAAGGAAAAACAGCCTGACATAATCATAATGGACTTGAGTCTTCCTGTGCTGGATGGTTGGAGTGCTGCAAAAGCTTTAAAAGGAGAGGTGAAAACAAAAGCAATCCCAATTATAGCTCTCACTGCCCATGCAATGAAAGGCGATCGGGAAAAAGCATTGGATGCAGGTTGTGATGAATATGATACTAAACCCGTTGAATTCGATAGATTAATGGAAAAAATTCAAAATCTTACGGCATAATATATACTGAAAAATATTTCCAAAAGGTTTACAAGAATGCCTGAAGTGCAATATCAAAAAATTCTCCTTAGTAATTTAAAACATGATCTCACAACCCCGATTAATGCCATATTAGGATATTCTGAACTCATACTTGACTATCTAAAAGAAGGGAGTTATTCCGAATTCACCTCCGATATACAGAGTATTTTTCAATCAGGAGAAGAAATCCTTTCTGAGATTAATGTCATCTTCTCAAATAAAGCTGGTTCTTCAGAGGAAACTATCGGGGCATTAATTGAAAATAATAAACTACAGTTTGTCATTCGAACACCCTTGGCAACTATTCTTGGAATCACTGAACTTGCATTGGAACAATGTCACAGCTTAGCCCCTGATATAAAAAATGATGTTGAATCCTCTTTACAAAAAATATTTCAGGCAGGGATATCTTTATCCAATAAATCTAAAAATGTAAATGCATTCTCAGATTCTGCTGTAGAATCACTTTTTACAGATTACAGGTCGGACCTTTATTCAAAAGAAATATCAAATCGTTTATATGCCTACCATCCGCAAGTTGCTATTCAGGTATTATCCGGAAACCTTGTTATCATTGATGATGAAGTGAGCAATTTAGAATTATTGGAAAAAATCTTTGAACAGTCCAATCATTCCATTCAGTCGTTCAATTCACCTAACGTTGGGTTATCCTTTCTGGAAAAGGAATATGCCAATGTGGATTTAATTCTTTTGGATATTTTGATGCCTGATATGAATGGATTGGAACTCTTGGAAAAATTGAAATCCCACCCTGGTTGTCAAAATATCCCAGTGATTATTTTATCTGCTGTTGATGAAATTGATTCTGTCACTAAAGCTATTGAGTTAGGTGCTGATGATTTTCTGTATAAGCCAATCAACCGTACCCTCCTCAATGCCCGTATTAATAATGCGTTGGAAAATAAATTCTTCAGAGATAAAGAAAAAAGATATCAACAGAAAATTAAAGATGAACAAGAGAAATCTGAATCTCTTCTTTTGAACATTTTGCCCAAAAGCACTGCAGAACGTCTTAAAAAAGGGGAAACTCTGATTTCGGATGACATCTCATGTGCTACAGTTCTTTTTGCAGATATTATTGGATTTACTGGCATCTCCTCAAAGATTGGTGCAGAGAAAATAGTTCATTTATTAAATACTGTATTTTCAAAATTCGATGAACTTTGCACGATTCACTCTCTGGAAAAAATTAAAACTATAGGGGATAGCTATATGTTAGCGGGAGGAATCCCTGAAGCCAGTGATAATCATGCTATATCTGTTGTAGAGATGGCATTGGATATGCTCGCTATTATGCCAATACTTTCGGAAAAATCCGGACATCAATTAAATTTACGAATTGGTATTCATTCAGGGTCCTTATTTGCCGGCATCATCGGAAAAAACAAATTTATATATGATGTATGGGGAGACACAGTAAATGTTGCCAGCAGGATGGAAGCCTTTGGAGAAAAAGATAAAATAACCGTTTCTTCACAATCTTATAAATTATTATCAGATAACTACCAATTTAAAAAAAGGGAAATTATTGATATTCCCGGAAAAGGGAAAATGCAAACTTATTTCCTTATAGGCAGAAAATAAATTCTTGATGTAGCTTTAATTATCAGTAATAATCAATTATCATATAAAGTATAGCATTAACAATAATCTCGATGACATTAGAGTATTCATTTAAAGATATAGAGTCAAAATGGCAAGAAAAATGGGAAATATCAGGCCTCCATACCCCAAATTTAACTGATACAGAGAAAAAGTTTTATAACCTGACTATGTTCAGCTATCCCTCGGGAGACAAACTGCATATAGGGCATTGGTATAACTATGGCCCTGCTGACACCTATGCGCGGTTTATGAAAATGAGAGGGTATAATGTCTTTCAACCTCAGGGCTTTGATGCTTTCGGACTCCCTGCAGAAAATTATGCCATAAAACATGGAGTACATCCTTCTGAAAGTACGCAAACTAATATTAACACCATGAGAAAACAGCTGAAGTCCATTGGCGCTATGTACGATTGGAGCAACGAGGTGAATACATCTTCAGTTGCGTATTATAGATGGACACAATGGCTCTTTTTAAAGCTATATGAAATGGGGTTGGCCTACCAAAAAACTGCTCCGGTCAATTGGTGTCCGAGTTGCTCAACAGTGCTTGCAAATGAACAGGTAAAAGAAGGCGTTTGTGACCGCTGTAAAGACGTGGTTACTAAAAAACATCTCACACAATGGTTTTTTAAAATTACTGATTATGCAGAAGAACTTCTCCAATGTCTCGATAATCTTGACTGGCCTGAAAAAACCAAGCAAATGCAGCGGAACTGGATTGGCAAGTCAACGGGTGCAAGTATCATTTTTAAAGAAGCAGAAAGTGGTTCAGAGATTGAAGTATTCACCACACGCCCAGATACGATTTATGGAGCTACTTACATGGTACTTGCTCCTGAGCATCCTTTGCTGTCACAGATTGTTTCTGATGACCAGCAACAGGAAGTTGAAGCCTATATCGAAAGTTCAAAAAAGAAATCTGAAATCGAACGCACTTCTCTTGATCGAGAAAAAACTGGTGTTTTTACAGGTGCCTTTGCCATAAATCCAATTAACAATGGTAATATTCCTATTTGGGTGGCTGACTATGTTGTGATAAGTTATGGTACAGGTGCAATTATGGCCGTACCCTCTGGTGATGAACGCGATTTTGAGTTTGCAGAAAAATATAATTTGCCAATCATTGAAGTCGTTTCGAAAGATGGTAAGGAATATGGGAACGATCATTGTTTTAGCGGATATGGTATAGCGATAAACTCGGGGCAGTTTTCAGGTAAAAAAACAGAAGAAGTGCAACAACTCATAATCAACCAATTGGTTGAGAGAAAATGTGGCGGGAAAAAGATACAGTACAAATTACATGACTGGCTAATCAGCAGACAGCGCTACTGGGGGACACCTATTCCTGTAGTGCATTGTAAGGCGTGTGGTACGGTTCCTGTACCAGCAGATGACCTGCCCGTATTACTTCCTGAAGATATGGAACTTTCCACCACTTATGGAGATGAACTGTCTCCCCTTGCTACTTCTGAAACCTTTTTACATACATCCTGCCCTGCCTGTAATGGATCTGTAACGAGGGATGCAGATACAATGGATACCTTTGTCTGCTCCTCATGGTATTATCTACGCTATCCCAATGCAGAATATGAAAAAGGCCCCTTTGATCCTAACGGACTGGACTGGCTGCCGGTAGACTGTTATATTGGCGGCTCAGAACACGCTACCATGCATTTGTTATATGCACGCTTCATTACAAAAGCCCTGAGGGATGGGGGATATCTGAACTTCGATGAACCATTTACAAAGCTTTACCATCAGGGAACAATCACAAAGGATGGGGCCAAAATGTCAAAATCGAGAGGAAACACTGTTTCTCCCGATGAATTTATTGAACGCTATGGCTCAGATACATTCAGGGCATATTTGATGTTTATGGGGCCCTTTGATGAAGGGGGTGATTGGAATGACAAAGGCATAACAGGGATAGACAGATTCTTAAAAAAGGTCTGGAAATTTTGCAATCTACCTGATTCTCAAAAAGATCCGGAAAAAACCGATCTCCAGGTTGTACATAAAACCATTCAATCCGTGCGCAATAATTTGGAAGAAATGAAGTTCAATACTTCTATAAGCCGATTAATGGAGTTTATAAATCATTTTAATAAAAATGAAGAAATTCACAGAGATATAAAGCAAATATTTATAAAACTGTTAGCTCCTGTAACACCGCATATTGCTGAAGAATTATGGCAGATAAATGGTAATGATGCTTCTGTTTTTTTAGAAAATTATCCCGATTATGACCCTACTCTGTGTATTGATGACCATATTACCATAGCAATTCAGGTGAATGGTAAATTGAGAGGCAGTGTTGAGGTTGCAAAAGACATTGAAAAAGAGAACCTCCTCAGTGAAGCTCGTTCCAATGAGAATGTGCATTCACATATTGAAGGTAAACAAATAATCAAGGAAATAGTCGTTCCACAAAGATTGGTTAATTTTGTGGTGAAATGAGAAAATACCTGTTCCTCCTTTTTGTAGGGTTTACAGTGTGGGGGAGTTATGCTGTTTTAAAGAACCCTGTATATCCATCTGTAAATTCAGAAGAGGCTATTCAAGCTGCCTATCTAAATCTGGCTAAAAACCAAGAAATTATAACATTCACCAGTAAAAACCCCTTTAATATATACGATATTTTACATCGAAAGGATGTCTTAGCGGATCAAAAAGTATTCGGGGTATTGACGCTGCCTGATGGTGAGGGGAAATTCCCTATGATAATAGGGTTTGCCGGAAGTCACGGATGGGCAGACCATCATTATGGGTATTTAGAGCGTTATCTGAAAATGGGGATTGCCGTTTTATCCGTACATAGTTTCAAAAGTAGAACCGTAGAATCTACGGTGGGGGAGCAATTGTCAGTAACTATGGCGATGATGATTTATGATGCCTTTATGGCACTTAAAAAAGTATCACAGGATAACCGTATTAATGCAGAACGCGTAGGAATTACAGGATGGAGTTTAGGTGGTGGTGTTGCTTTATTTACTTCCTGGGAACCTGTGCAAAATACTCTTTCACCTGGAACACAATTCGCAGCCCATCTACCAATCTATCCACCCTGCATGGTACGACCAGAAATTATGGAATTTACCGATGCACCAGTTCATATTTTAATAGGAGAATTAGATGATTGGGTTCCCGCTGCACCCTGTGTTGATTTGGTAAATGAATTAAAGAACATCGGAAATGATTTTGATATAACTGTATATCCTGATTCACATCACTCTTTTGACAGAAATCAGGAAGTTATGCTACAGTCCAATGCCTACAGCTTTACCAATTGTCTCTTGACCTTGTCAGAAAACGGAAAGGTAAGGACGAATAGAGTAGGATTCCCTTTATCAACACCAATCCTTCAAAAAGTAGGATTGGCGTTTTGTGCAGAAAAAGGGGCGCATTATGGAGGGAATGATATTTCCAGGACACAGGCTAAAGAATTCGCAAAATCCTTTATGGAAACTCATCTGCTACATTAAGTCAGGACGGGGGACAAGTTTATATATTAAAAACTATACATAATATATATTATCAGCATTACCCCTCAGTAGCAGTTTTAAACCAATTTTCATAGTTATCATTTAAAATATCTGCTTCAATACTTAAAATTTCCGGAATCTCATAATTATGCTTTTTTAAAATGATATCTTTACAGGTTTGGACCAATTCGGGTTTTGTTTTAATTTGAAGACTAATTTCGTTGGCATGTTCCAATGACCCTTGCCAGGGATATAGAGATTTGATTTTCGGAATAATTTGCACACAGGATGATAATTTATGTTCAATGAGATCCTTTGCAATTGATTTAGCTGTGTGTAGATTATCTGTTGTGGTGTATAATATTTTTATCTTCATAATTTTCTATTGTATTAACCTAAATTTGCGTTAATTTAAACCCGCTTTTTAAAATAAGTATTCGCAGAAGGACAGCCTTTAATTTTCAGAACTTTCAACTTATCTTATGGGAGTTTAATTTGCTTCTTCAAAAACAGGCCTTTTCTGGATTTCCCCAGAATGAAGGAAGTTTGCGATTTAGCGAGGGATTCCCACCGTAACCATATACAAAAGGTATTCTGAAAATTAAGTTCTTTTGCGAGTACTTTTTTTATTGCTTCAGCATTTGCCTGATTTTGTCCAGCGATTCGGCTGTTCCTTCTACTTCAAGCAAAATTCCTTCAAAATCTGATTTCTTCTTCAATACCTTCGTTAAAGCATAAATAGTATCAAGATATTTTGTCTGATTAAAATTTATATGGAATGCATCTTTTTGAAATTTTGAAGTAATTGTTTCAGAGATTCTCTCTTTAAGAGTGTCAATACCATTATTCTCTGCAGCCGAAATGAAAACGGCTTCATTGAATCTAGATTGTAAGCCTTTTATAATATCCTCATTTTTAATGGCATCTATTTTATTGAACAACAAAAGTTCAGTTTTTTCTTCCATTTCCATTTCAGACAGAACCTGATTAACCGTATCAATATGCTCTTGAACATTTTCAGATGATGCATCGAATACTTTTAATAATATATCTACATTTTTTATTTCCCCTAAGGTTGACCTGAATGATGCTACAAGATTATGAGGAAGTTTTCGAATAAATCCGACAGTATCACTAAGAAGAACGCTCCCCCCTACATTTAACTCTAATTTTCTAGTGGTTGTATCCAGTGTAGCAAATAATTGGTCCTGAATTAATACATCTGCCCCTGTTAATCGCTTCATAAGGGTGGACTTCCCTGCATTGGTATATCCAACCAGAGCTATTCTGTACGCTTTTTCACGATTGTGACTTTGCACTTCTCTTTGTTTTTCAATCCCTTTCAGCTGTTTTTTTAATCTGGATATTTGCGTTCGAATGAGTCTGCGGTCTACCTCTATCTGCGTTTCTCCTGCACCTGCCCTGGTACCTATCCCTCCCATTTGTCTTTCCAGGTGTGTCCATTGCCGTGTAAGTCTGGGAAGAAGATATTCTAATTGTGCAAGTTCAACCTGCGTTTTTGCTTCTTTGGTGCGGGCATGTTTTGTAAAAATATCAAGAATCAGCCCTGTACGGTCTAAGACTTTTATTTTTTCACCTGCTTTCTTTTGAATATTATTTATTTGTGTTGGAGAAATATCATCATTAAATACCAACAGGGAACATTGTAATTCATCCGCCTGGCCTATAATGGTTGTCAGTTTCCCTTTACCTATATATGTGGCAGGGTCAGGAGTTTTTCTGCTTTGTGTTGTTTGGCTTAATACTTTGCCACCTGCAGTGTCTATTAGTGCGGATAATTCCAGAATTTGATCATCAAGCTGTCTTGGTGTTATCCCGGGTAATAACACTCCAACAACAAATGCATTTTCCCTTTTATCGCTGACGAATGACATTTGATAATATCATTTCAATAATGATGAAAATGATAACAGTATACAGCAGATAACGCCATAATTCTATACCTACTCGTGCTTCAAGAATTTCATCACCCATTTTATCAGACATTGGAATTACAACAGCATGAGGCAATATTTGTGAAATATGATCATCCGTTAAAATTGGAGACTGTAATTCGCTTTGCGGGATATTTACTGCCTGAGAGCGAGAGTTGTTCTTCCCTATATTTATTTCATGGATCCCGGGTATCTGCAAAACAGATGTTTTAAGATGATTATTATCGTCCGGATGAAGCAGCTCTTGTGAGCCGTCAGGGAAATGATGATAAATTTTTGCACCATAATAATCTGCTAAGGATATTTTCAAGTATTCATCCGTACTTAGGTACAAACTTCCATTGCGATTCGATGCAGAGTACACCAGGTAATGTACAAATGGAATAAATGCACCCTTTAACGGGAAATTACTCCAATTTAAATTTAGTGCTATACCAAATACATCCAGAGTACCACTTTGCAGCATATACCTGTTCCATAAGGAAGATTGACCGGTGAGTTTAATCTGCGTTGCTGCAGGGGAAAAAGGAAGATTGAAATTAGAAAATATTTTTATCCCCTTGGAGCCTTTTATATTTGGATGAATAATTTCAGCCAAGGTTGTATTTATTATGTCGTTTGGTTCAATATATAAATAAGTGTCATCTGAAAAATGCAATTTATTCAGATCTGACATATCATCCTCAATATCAATGGCAATATCATTCACTCCCCGATATGATTGAGTTGTAGTAGTTTCATCAGGGAATATGATAACATGCCCCCCACTGTTTATGTATTCTTCCAGATTGCTGTCTGTAATATCCTGAATGATTTGTGGATTCTGAATTATTACCACATCCTGATTAAATATCTGGGTTCCAAGAGATACCAGATTGATATAATCAGTAGCATGGATTACACTACCTGACTCATTCAATGATTTTAGGGCAGTTTTAAAATAATAGGCTGAGTTTGAAATATCACCTACTATGGCAATAGTAAGGGCGTCAGGGATAGATAAATTAAAAAAGAATTGATTATCTTCTGGGGAATCATCATTCAGTATTTCAATTTTTCCAATAAAGTCACCTGTTCCAGACAATGCAGTTTTAAAAAAGTATTTTTTTGTACTCTTTGCAGGGAGAGAGATTAACTGTTGTCCTACAATCATTTCGTCAATCACTAATTGCAATACTACATCAGAAACTGCGTTTTTCCCGATGTTTTTAATCTCTACATTAATTTGAAAAGGATGGTTGGGGATGAGAACCTTTTTGGGAAGCGCCAGGTCAACAATACTTATATTTTCTTCCAATTCCGGAGTTTTGATTACATAAGTATTAAACTCCTCCAAAAGTTGAACCTGATTTGTATTCCCACTAAAATAAGATTCTTGACCATCGCTGATTATATACAACTCTTTTGAGGCATAATTTTGATTATATAATTTCATCATATCATATACATCATCCCAAAGATTGGAAGATTGAGATTTGACAGCTGTTAATGTAGATATATCAGGCAGGTCTTCCTTTAAGCCACTGAATTGAAGTCCACCATTACTATTCTGCCAGTATACTTGGTTCTTGCCAGGGATATGCTCTAATACAGCATTCAGGGGTTTCAGAATGTGGGACTCAATTCCATGTTGAGAAAAACTATTATCATATAAAATGGTATGTACTGCAGACTGGCTTTGAGCTGTGGTACTAAATACACCTTCCAAAACAGGTCTGGTTATCATTAATACTAACAGTAATACGATAATAGTTCTAAGAATCAATAGAAGGAGTTGAAGAAGCTGCAGTCTGTTTATAGATTCCTTCTCAATGAGTTGAAGAAATCTTACAGAACTAAAATCTATGGTGACAATATTCCTCCTGTTTAGCAAATGCAGAATAAGGGGAATGCCTGTCAATGGTAGCAGCCAAAGGAATATGGGATTTAAAAAATTCACAGCAGTGTACCTATAGAAAGCGTGGCTGCAGTTGCAAAAGGTACTAATAAATTGTCGTTTATTGTCTCATTTGAGAATAACTCAGAAACAGTAGCCGTCATTGCTGCAATTATTTGAATCCCTAAGGGAAATGAAGTTAGGGATAATATGATCACCAGTGAAGTTAAAAAAAAGGCAATACTGCCTTCCAGGGATTTTTGAAACAACTTGGTATTTCCATATTTTAAGCCCACAATTGCTGCAGCAGAATCTGCAAGGCTCAATACTAATAAAGACACAATTACTATATCTTCTCTGAAAAGCAATATAGTTAAGGCAGCACCTGAAAATACCCATGCAGCACCGGACACGCGTTTAAACTCTATAGGTCTGGTAACAAATAAAAACAGTGAACCATAAATATTCTGTAAAATGGTAGAATATCGTCTTCCAAAGTCCAATAGTATCAATGTGATGGCGATGGACACTATCCATATTTTCATAGTTCCCATACCATAATACCAAATACTTAAAGGTATAATTGATGAGGCTATATGTATGAGTTTTCTGGCGAGTTCTTGACGATAGGAGAGGGTATCAGGCATTCAGTAATTCCTGAAATCTGGTGGAGATATCATCACTATTAAATAATCCGGAACCAACAATGGTTACATCAATGCCGGTTGCAAATACTTCGTTAATAGTTGATAAATTTACGCCTCCATCCACACCAATGGTAATATTTCTATTTTCTCTTATTGTTACAGCTGATCTCATTTTGTCCAAGGTGGAACGAATAAAGGACTGACCTCCCTTTCCGGGGAAAACGGACATAATAAGTAAATAATCTACATCATCAATCAGTGGTACAATCTTATTTATATCTGTATCAGGGTTTAATGCTATACCGGCAGACACTCCATTAGATTTTAAATATTTTAACTCCTCAAGCGGATTCCCACTGGCTTCAATATGAAATATGATGGTATCCGATCCGGCTTTGATATATTGGTCAAAAGAGGCTGCAGGATTATCAATCATTAAATGTGTTTCCAAATGACAAGAGGTACATTGGCGGATAAAATGTATGATAAAAGGACCAAAAGTAAGATTGGGGACAAAATGCCCGTCCATTACATCTAAATGCAATCGGGTTGCGCCTGCGGTTTCTACAATTTCAATATCCTTTTGAATATGTTTAAAGTCTGCAGAAAGCAGAGATGGTGAAATCACTCTCATTGTGTATTTTTCTTATCCGTACTTACAAGAATGTTTATTGTCGCCGGAAAGGTAACACGCATTCCTGCTGTTTTATCCTGCTCAATAACAGTGTTTCTCAATAACTCTGGCTGGTATTCAAAGGATATATTGCCCACTCTCAATCCATTTTTTAAAATCTCTTCCTCTGCCTTGCGCAAGCTCATGTTTACCACATCAGGTATGATATAATAATCCGGCGGTGACCCTTTACTGACACCTAAAGTAATGTTTGTAGAGGATTTTACCACTTGTCCTTTACGGGGTAATTGGAAGGTAATTCTTCCTTCTTCAACTTGACTGTCAAATTCATATATCACCGTATCTACCCCTAACCCCATATCATTGATAACTATTTTTGCGTTTCTTAAACTCATATTGACAAGGTGAGGAATTTGAATATCCTCCACCATTCCTGCAACGGTGAGATCAATGGTTCGACCTTCTTTAACCTTGGTAAAAGCTCTGGGAAACATTTTAATAACTGTTCCTGGTTTATACAATTCACTGAAAGGCACTACAATGTTTTCTACGGGGAAGCCAAGCATATTCAATTGATAGCTGGCTTTTTCAAGATATTCACCACGTACATCAGGTAGATAATGTTCGTTATCAAAACCTACATATTGAGGGAGTAGAAAATAATCTAATAGAAAGATTCCTATTGCAGATAAAAATGCAAGGGCTGTAAAATATTTAAGAACGGTTCTAAGCATCCTTTTTTAATCGTACAGCAAACCCTCCATCTATTTTATGTGTGGGTGGAAAAGTAAATATAGCACCGTTTTCATCTACAAAATCCTCAGGAACAAAATCCTTAGCATTTTCTACTTTAAAGTCAGGATGAGATTTTAGAAAAGCTTCAATTACCATCCAGTTTTCTTCAGGTTCTACCGAACAGGTGCTATACACCAAAACACCGCCGGGATTTATAAAATTAGAGGCTGCCCACAAAATTTTTCTTTGCAATAAATGCATTTCCAAAATTTCATCAATATTGCGTCTCCAGCGAATATCAGCCCGTTTTGCCATTACACCGGTACCGGAGCAGGGTACATCCAACAGCAATTTATCCGCCATGTCAATACTGTCTTCAGTGATGTCAATTATATCCGTTTCCGTATTTGTGATATTGAGCCTTGATATGGTGTTATTCAGGCGGTCATAGCGTTTTTCACTGGAATCAAAGGCAGTAATTGCACCTGTATTATTCATCAGTTCAGCCATGTAAGAGGTTTTGCCTCCCGGTGCAGCACATGCATCTGTAATTGTCTCGTTTTTCTTTGGGGCAAGTAAATGTACAACCAGGCCTGCAGCAGGATCCTGAACTGAGATTTTACCTTCTCTGAAAATATCAGATTTAATTAATTCCTGATGTTTTGATGTTTGAAAGAATTCCTTTAAAAGGCTATGTTGTTCAAAAGTTATGTCGTGTTTTTTTAGATAGTTTTTGAACTTGGTAGCTGTGTATTCTCGTTTATTAATTCTAAACCATAACATGGGGTTCTCATTATTCCATTCTGCTAAAAGTCTGGCTTCCTCGAAGCTTTTATCCTTAATCCATTTGTTTATAAGCCATTCAGGATGACTTAGATATTCTGCCAATGTTTCTATGGGAGTGTTCTCATCTGGAATGTTTTTTTCTTCTAAATTAATAAGGGTTCGAAGTAGAGCATTGGTGAGTCCACCCAGATTACTGTGAATGCGTTTTGCCAACTGTACTGTGGTGGTGACAGCAGCATAATCAGGTACAGAATCCATATAAAATATCTGATAAGCACCAAGTCGCAACAAAATGCGCAAACTTTCTTTTAAATCTTCAAACTCACCTACAAAAACTTGTTGAAGTTCCCAATCCAAACGACCTGAAAGTCTCACCGTACCCTGTACTAATAGGGTAATAAACCTGCGGTCCTGATCATTGATAATATTTCCTTCTCTTCTAAATATTTCTGCAGTGACATCAGAGAGACGACGGTCTCTGTAGGCAGATTTTTTCATGATTTCCCAGGCTATTCTCCGGGTTCTGATTTCTCTCTTATCCAAAATATTCTCCTATTATATGTTGATTTCCGGCAATAAATTGACTGACAGACAGCCTCTTTTTACCCTCCATTTGAATTTCCTTTATTAATACTGAACCCTCACCGGTACCAATGATGAGATTGGTATTTTCATACCTGATTTCACCTGGTATTAATGACGATTCTGTATTTTCAATTTCTGAATTAAATAATTTTATACGCTTATTATTATAAAAGGTGAATGCTCCTGGTTTTGGGGTAAAAGCTCTGATTCTGTTATGAATTTCTATTGCAGAGTTTTTCCAATCTATTAAAGCATCCTTGGCAGAAATTTTTGGGGCACTCGAGGTATAGATTTCATTTTGAGGTTGTGGTGTTATAGATTTTTTCTCTATCCCATTCAGAGTATCAATCAGAATATCGCCCCCCATTTGCGAAAGCTGATAATATAGGTCACCAACAGTTGCCGTACGGGAGATTGGTATCGTTTTCTGTAAAAGGATATTCCCCGTATCCACCTTTTTCTTTAATTGAAAAGTTGTCAGTCCTGTTTGTGTTTCACCATTGAGTATAGCATGGTTAATCGGTGCTGCGCCTCTGTATTTTGGCAGTAGTGAGGCATGTAAATTTATTGCTCCTGCGACAGGGAGGGTTAACAGCATTTCTGGTAGTATTTTAAACGCAACGACAACATAAATATCCGGGTTAATTTGTTTAAGATAAGAAATAAAATTCTCATCTTTTAAGTCATCAGGTTGAATTATATCCAATCCCAATGATTCCCCTGTTTTTTTTACAGGAGACGAATTTAATTTTAATCCCCTTCCTGATTTCTTATCAGGATTTGTGACTACTGATAACACTTCATGTGGGGAGGCATGAAGGCTTTGCAAAGATGGGACTGCAAAATCAGGTGTACCAAAAAACACCAGTTTCATTCTATTTCCTACACTATAAAATTATACCTGTTGAGGGCTTCCCGGATTTTGAAATTTCCAATAGTCTTTTATTAATGAGCATTCTTTTAGAAGGTGACAGGTAATCCACAAAAAACTTGCCCTTTAAATGATCCAATTCATGCTGGATAACTCTGGAAACCAATCCGCTAAAAGTCTGGGTATGCCTGTTGTTAAATTCATCCTGGAATTGGATAGTAATGGTCTCAGGTCTTTCAATCTCTGCGCGAATTTCAGGAACACTTAGGCAACCTTCTTCCATTACACTGCTTCCTTCCTTATCAATAACTTTACTATTTATCATTACCAAAGGCTCTGTATCCTCCTCACCTTCCAACCCGCTGGTGTCTAAAACCAGAAGGTTTAAATTCCATCCAACCTGATTTGCAGCAAGGCCAATTCCCCCTTCCTCATACATAGTATCGAACATTTGTTGTACTTTGAAGGATATTTCCGAAAATTCTTGTACATCCTCAACCTTTTTTCGAAGTATCGGATCCCCATATTTTACAACAGGAAGTGTGGTAATATTATTTAGATTCGCTTGTGACATCATTGTTATTGGCAAGGCCTGCAATATAAGATCTTGCTACACTTAATTTTACCCCGGACCCTGCATCAATGACAATCTTATTGTCATTTTTTCCTTGAAAGTTAACAATCTTTCCATATAATCCGCCACGAGTGAGAATTTTATCTCCCTTTTTCAAACTTGCAATTACAGACTCATGATTTTTCCTTTGCTTTGTCTGTGGACGCAGAATCAAAAAATAAAAGACTATCCCAATCAGAATAAAGGGTAGAAATGCAGCTAATCCGGATCCTGCGGGCGCGCCTGTCCCCGATTGTGCTAATAGAATATCCAATTAATTACTCCTTCAAAATATTAAATTAAATTCCTGCTAAGAGGTTTATTGTAAATTTGTGCAATTTCAAAGAGAGTAATTTAATAATAATAACAGAAAGTCAATATATATTCATATAAAATAACCCTATGAAAATTGGCAAGCTTCAAATTGATAATCCATTATTTTTAGCACCTATGGCTGGCGTTACCGATCATCCCTTTAGGGTGATATGCAGACAACATGGTGCCGGCGTGGTATATACAGAATTTGTCAGTTCAAACGGTATCATCCGTGAAAATATGAAAACTCTTGAGATGATGAAATTTACTGAAGATGAACGCCCTATAGGTATTCAGCTCTTTGGTGAATATCCTGAAGTAGTGGGTAAATCTGCAAAAATGGTAGTTGAAATGCTGAATCCGGATATTATTGATATTAATTATGGATGCCCAGTTCCTAAAGTTACCAAAAAAGGGGCAGGTTCTGCTGCACTAAAAGACCTTTGTTTAATGGATGATATAACCCAGGCTGTGGTGGAAGCTGTCCCTCAAACACCTGTAACAGTTAAAATGCGTGCTGGATGGGATGCAAATCATATTGTCTCTACTGAGGCTGGAATCAGAATGGAAGAAATAGGTGTGTCAGCTATTACTTTACATCCCAGAACAACTTCACAGCAATTTTCAGGGCATGCAAATTGGGAACTCATAAAGGAATTAAAGGATGAGGTGAATCTCCCTGTAATCGGTAACGGTGATGTCAACTCCCCACAGGATTATATTAATATGAAAACTACTACCGGTTGCGATGGTGTGATGATTGGCAGAGCTGCTTTGGGTAATCCCTGGATTTTTAAACAAATTGTACATTCCCATAAAACCCAGAGTCTTGCCGAAGAGCCACTGGTTGCACAAAGACTAAATATTGCCAGGCAGCATTTTACCATGTTGAGAGATTATTACGATGAGAAATTATGTGTAAATCTTACCAAAAAACACTTCTCCTATTATTTTAAAGGATTTCCCGGTGCATCTGCATGGAGGAAATTACTTATGAAAACGAATACGGTAACTGAGTTGGATTCTGTTTTAAAGGAAATGACACTCACCTTAAAACCCAAAAAATCTATGGAATTTTCTTATTCCTCAGAATTAAAAAATTTATAAGTATTTTTTCCTGATCCTTTTGCTTCATACATTGCAGAATCTGCATGGTGGAGTAATTCATCAAATGATGTTCCATCTGAGGGGAAAATACTGATACCAATGCTGGTTTGAGGAAACAATTTATTACCATTGAATCGGATTTCTTGTGTATTTGACTCCAGAATACGATTAGCCAGTATAGCAGCATCTTCTTTGGTTTTGATTCGGGGCATTAAAACAGTAAACTCATCTCCCCCATACCTTGACACAGTATCGGAAATACGGGCACAATTTGAAAGGCGCAGGGCAAACTCTTTTAACATAACATCCCCTGCTTCATGGCCTAAAGTATCATTGATTTTTTTAAATCCGTCTAAATCAATAAATATTATTGCCACTTTATCCTTATCACGCCCTGCCTGATTCAGTGCAATTATTGATCTGTCTTCAAACAGAGTGCGGTTAGGAATTTTGGTGAGGGTATCAAAAAAGGCCTGACGCTTTAAATCCTCTTCTGCCTTTTGAATTTCCGTAATATCCTTCATTAAAAGAACTACAGATAAATTGCTCCCCATATCAGAGGTAGAAATGGTAATTTCAAGAGGAAAATGCTCTCCATTTCGCAGACCAGTTGCACGAATGCAAGGGGACTCCCGCCTTTCTTCGCCAGGATTTAGAATGAGTTTTGCTTCTGCGTCAGGTACAAATTCTGTCAATTTTGAATTTAATAGCATATCCATATCGGTGGTAAATAACTTTCCGGCTTCTGTATTTGCCAGTAATATTTGCCCGCTTTCATCTATGGTAATCATTCCCATCTGCAGAGAGTCAAAAATTTTCTTATAGGTTATATTCTCTTCGAATTCAATTGGCAGCATAGATTATTATGTCTTTTGTCTGGCTCGTTTTATTTTTTTTATTGAGCGGAGTAAAATATACACCATTACATTTACTCCAAACAAAATTTTCCAACTTTCACTTATGAGAGGCGATAAATCATTTAAAAAATTTTGAAAAAGCAGTAAAAGTGTGAAAATTGGGATAACTGCACACATGCCGGAATATTCTGCTAATAAAAATTTTATCAATGAAAATGATCTTTCATTGGGGGTATAATTGGCAAATGTTGGGATGACTGCAGGAGTCTTTTGTGCCCAAGCTGTAAATATTTCACCAAATTTATCTCTGAGGAACGATTCTTCAGCAATCATAATACGCTCATAATAAATCCAAAAAATAAGGGAAAACAGTATAATCCCCCACACATGTCCGGTATAAATGAATGGACCTAAAAACATGAGATAATTCCCCACATAGAGAGGATGTCTCAGCATGGAATAAATTCCGGTGGCATTTAAGCTTTCTGCAAGCTGCTGTTTTGTATTTCTGCCAGAAGTTCCTTCCGGCGTGAATCCAACTGTCAATATTCTCACAAGTTCACCTGCAAAAGTAATGATTATACCCAAAAATAATAACAGGTTATCATAAGACCCTATCCCTTTTATATATATCAGATAAAACAACAGAGGCAGAATAGAAACAGGAAGATATGATCTGTAGCGGAACAACCAGTTGCCCTGAGCAGTTAATTCACTATTCAGTGCCATGAGGTGCAGGAATATGGTTTTTATCAGAAGCTAAAAGTCCACCGGATACAATTATTTTTAATCCCTCTTCAACAGAAATATTAGTTTCAACGGCATCCTTCTGTGGAATATAGAGTAAATAACCCGAGGTGGGGTTAGGAGTAGTAGGTACAAAAATATGATAATACTTTTCATTATTTTCATTTACAGATTCTCCCGTTACCATGGTGAGAGTCCATAACCCCTCTCTGGGATATTGAATATAGACTACCTTTTTAAACGCCTGTCTGTCAGGTTGTGAGAGACTGGTAGTGATTTGTTTTATAGTTTTATAGACGGCATTAACAATGGGAATTTTTGCCAACAAAGTTTCGAGCCATGAATATATTCTCTTGCCAATAACATTGGAAACCAAAATTCCTATAAAATAAATAAATATTACTGTAAGAAGAAATCCTGTTAATTCAGGGACATAATCAGGGACTTTATCTTTAAAAATAAAATCAACTATAGTAGCACCGGGATTGGAAAAAAAGTTAAATAAGTGAAAAGTGATCCAATAGGTTGCTGCAACAGGAAGTATAGAAAGAAGTCCTGTAATAAGATAATATTTTGTAGATTTTTTACTCATTCTCTAAATGCGTTCAAAACGTTGGTCAAGCTCCTGAATGGATAAATTTATGATAATAGGCCGTCCGTGAGGGCAGTAATAAGGATGTTCAGTTGAAAAGAGTCTGTTAACCAGATGGGTTCTCTCTTCAGGTTTTAACGGATCGCCTGCCTTCACTGCAGACTTGCAGGAATATAATGCGGCGATTTGATCAATAAATGCAGGATTTGCAACTCTCTCAGCCATGTACTGGTCAATGATTTCCCTCACAATTTGGCTTTCATGTCCCCAGTTAATATCCGGTGGAATACCTTCAATGATGATGGTATTTTCACCGAATTCTCTAAATTTAAACCCAATTTTTTCTAAATAGGTTGTAATTTCAATTAAGCTGTCAAACTCTTCAGGCTGTAATGCCAAGGTCTGGGGGAATAACACCGTTTGAGAAGTAAACCCCTGCCCTTCTAAAGCACGCTTTGCCTCTTCAAACAAGACCCGCTCATGGGCAACATGCTGATCAATTATAACCAATCCGCTTTTTATTTCAGTTATGAGGTATTTATTATGTAATTGCCAAATATGGTCTGTGGTAGTAACTAAATCAGAAGTTGCTGGATCGGGGTCACCTAATCCTGCATTCTCCATTCTTTCCTGAGCTTTCTCAATCACATTTGGCAGGATGGGAAATTGATCATGATTTTCAGCGGCCGCCTGGCGTTTATGAGGGGCAACTTCAAAGGTGGCCTGAGAGAAGGAATTTTCAGGTTGCTTTAACGGAAGCGATTCAGTGTCAGGAGTGGTGGAAGGATGAAATTGATATCCGGGATTATAGTCAGGTAATACTTTAAGTATATTTTGTAATGCACTGTTAATAGAAGTCTTTATCACATGGTATATTTGCCATTCATTTAAAAAGCGTACTTCCAGTTTTGCAGGATGTACATTTACATCAAAATTTTCGAAAGGCATATTAAGAAATAAAACAAAGAAGGGGAACTCTCCTCTGTTAATCAAAGATTGATAAGCAGAGAAAACAGCAGAATTAAGAAGTCTGTCCTTAATATAGCGACCATTTAAAAATAGATATTGTTCTCCTTGTCGTTTTTTTAATGCGGAAAGATTTCCTGTAAAACCTTTTATTGAGTACGGTGATTTTTCCAATTCAACGGGTAAACTATTATCAGAATAAGCAGCACCATAAATAGAAGCTATTCGTTCTAATAAGGATTGGGAGGGTACATCATAAACCAGTTTATTATTTGAATACAATTTGAAGGCTATTTCTGGTCTTGCAAGCATAAATCGGCGCATCATGGAATTTATAACCGCCTGTTCTGTTTCAGGCTTTTTTAAGAATTTACGCCGGGCAGGTGTATTATAAAATAAATTTTGTACTTTACAAAGTGTACCTTTTTGAGAAGCTGCAGGCAGGAATGAATTTTCTTCACTTCCGTTAATGATGATTTCATTGCATTCCATATCGGAAGCAGCTGATCGTGCAGTAAATCTGGATACGGAAGCTATGCTTGGCAGGGCTTCTCCTCTGAATCCTAAGGTGTGAATCGCATTGAGGTCATCTAAAGATGATATCTTGCTGGTGGCATGACGCCTGAAAGCAAGACGGAGATTCTCAGAATTCATACCACAGCCATTATCAGATACCTGAATGAGCTCATGCCCTCCTTTCTTGACCACTACCTGAATGGAATCTGCTCCGGAATCCAGTGAATTTTCTACAAGCTCTTTCACAACCGATGCAGGTCTGTCAATGACTTCACCTGCAGCTATTTGATCAACTAAGGTTGAATCTAAAGGATGTATATCAGCCATGTGTTATTTTGTCATCAACGATACTGCGTACTTCTTCCAGAATGATTTCAGAGTCAGTAATAATTTGATGGGTTTGAGTTTGCATTTTCTCTATAAATGCTGTGTCTTTCATATCTTTTAAATTTATATATACATTAAGTGCAGCTCCCCTCACACCGGCATATGCCATTTCTGCTGCAACCCCTGCATCTGATACTGAATTGGGATTTCCTGAAGTAGCTGCCTGCTTTGCAAGGGGTAAAACATCACTACACCGCTTTAGTGTATCAAAGGGAACCATGGTGGCAATTTTCATAGCATCATTCATAGCCTTTTGACGAAATTCTTCCTGTTCTTTCGTTTTTTGCGGCAGCCTGAAGGAATCCATCACTTTATTAAATGCATCTGTATCTTTATCAATGAGTTGAAGGAGATCAGCTTTAATATTCTGACTTTTTTCAGCAATTCCATTCATTTCATCATATAGAGGCATCCACTTCTTTTTGCCAAATGTGAGATTTGCAACCATAGCACTTAAAGAAGCTGCAAGTGATCCTGCAAGTGCTGCAACACTGCCGCCCCCTGGTGCAGGGCTGTCAGAAGACAATTCGTCACAAAATCCATGTATTTTCATGGAAGCCAAAGGACCAAACTTTTCACTGATACTGTATTCGATAATTTTTTCTTGCGGATCAAAGGGGGCCAGTTCGTCCAATCCCATTGATTTTATTGCGATATGGATGATATCCTTTTCAGGGATTCCCACTGATCTTTTTTGTTTATGTAAATAATACTTTCCTGCAGTTAACATCGCCTCTAATGGAATGAGGCCCACCAGCTCAGAGCCGGTAACGCGTACTCCTCTTTTTGAAGCCTGGGTTCTGCATTCATCAAAAGCAATATGAGGGGCTGTATCATTAAAATTTGTAAGGTTCATAGATATTTGTGCCACTCCATATTCCTCAATATACCATCCTACAGCTTTGCATGATTTAAAAATACCTGGGGCTTTGATTGGCACACCATTTTCGTCTCTGATAAATTTACCTTTCTTATCCCGCTTATTTCTACCTTGCTCGCGAATATCAAGAGAGATATCCGTTGCAATTTTCTTATCCTTCGTATTCAGATTCACATTATAGGCGATAAGAAAATTTCTTGCTCCAATGGCTGTTACCCCGGCAGTAGTATGGTTTTCTGTAGGACCATAGTCCGGTTTCCATTCGGAGCTTTTTATTTTTTCTGCCATACCTTCAAATTCACCATTTCGAATGTTTGCAAGATTTTTTCTATCGGGAGTAGAAGCGGAATATTCGTATAAGAAGACTGGTATGTTCAACTCCTTCCCAACGCGTGCTCCTAATATTTCTGAGTATTCTACACAATCATCCATGGTGGCACCTGCAATAGGCACAAAAGGGCATACATCTGTAGCTCCCATTCTTGCATGCGCTCCCTGGTGGTTGCGTAAATCAATTATTTCAGAAGCTTTCTTGATGCCTTTAAAGGCGGCTTCAATAACTGCTTCAGGGCTGCCTACGATGGTTACAACAGTTCTATTTGTATCAGCGCCGGGGTCTACATCTAATAAGGTGATACCTCCTGCAGACTCTATGGCATCTGTAATTTCTTTAATTTTGTTTAAATCTCTGCCTTCGCTGAAATTTGGTACACATTCAATAATTTTCACTGAGTTGCTCCGAAGTTTGATAAATATTGGATTAAGAAAATCAGAATAAAAAGAATAATTATATTTCTGATAATAATGAGAATACGGCTGTTTTTTCTCCAGAACTGGCTTCGCCAATGTTGCATAAATATTTACAATCCTGCAAAAAGAAACATAAAAAATTTGATAAATGGCATCATCACCGTTCCTAAAAGTGAAAATGGGGTAAGGATTCCGATCAATATGATGACCATAAGTATTTTTGGACCATACATTTGCATTTTCCATGCCAATTCAGGGTTTGTCTTGGAAATATAATTACCGAAAATTTGCGAACCGTCAAGTGGAGCGATAGGAATCATATTAAACACAGCTAAGGCAATATTAATAAATATAAAAAAATAAATTGCCTTAAGCAGAGATTCACCGGGAAAAACCTGTGTGTAATTTAAAAACCGCATTAAAGTTCCGCCTATGAATGCCAGAAGTAAATTAGATGCAGGACCTGCAAAGGCTACTTTCATCATATCTACACGAGGATTACGGAAATTAACGGGGTTCACCGGCACTGGTTTAGCCCAGCCAAATCCCACAAACAAAATCATTAATGAACCAACCGGATCAAGATGGGCAAGGGGATTCAGCGTAAGTCTACCATTGCGCTCTGCTGTTGGATCCCCTAATTTGTACGCTATGTAACCGTGGGAAAATTCATGGAAACATAGTGAAAATACTAGGATAGGTAATAAAATTATCAGTACTTCTATTGGCAGTCTGATCAGCATCTAACTTCTCGGATGTGTTTCATTAAACACTTCTTTCAAATAGGATTTATCCGCATGTGTATAAATTTGGGTTGTAGTAATATCTGAATGGCCTAATAATTCCTGAACAACCCTTAAATCAGCCCCGCCTTCAATTAAATGTGTGGCAAAGCTATGGCGCAATACATGAGGACTTACCTTTTTGGTGATATCCGCCAGTCTGGCATTTTTCTGAAGTATATTCCAAATTGACATTCGGGTAATTCTCGAACCTCGGTTATTTAAAAACAAATACCCGTCACTTTTCCCCTTTTTGGTAAGTTCTTGTCGTAATCCATTCATATATTCATTTATCCAATTTAATGTTTTTAGGGATACAGGAACAATCCGCTCTTTATCTCCTTTTCCTAAAATGCGAACCAATTCTTCCTCCATAGACAGGTTAATTATTTTTAAATCTATCAATTCAGTCACGCGTAACCCTGAGGAATAAAGTAATCCTATAATTGCCTTATCTCTTAGTGCAAATCGTTTTGAAATATCTACAGCACTAATAAGTTTCTCAACCTCTTCAACAAGTAAGGTAGAAGGAATTTTTCTTTTCAATTTAGGAATGGGAATTCCATGAGTGGGGTCTTCTAAATCTATCCCTTGATGATGGAGATATAAATGAAATCCACGGAGTGTTGACATGAGGCGAGAAATGGAGGATGTTTTCCGCATTCTCTTACTGCTATTATCTGATTGAACTTCCTGAACTGATTTTAGAAAATTCTCTATATCATCTGTTGAAATATTGTCAAATGAAGTTTTTCCTTCATTTGCATTGAGATAAGAGATATATTTGTATAAATCAAATTTATAAGATGCCAGGGTGTTTACCGATAAGCGTCTTTCAAATTGGAGATGATTTAAATATTCCTCAACTGGTTGTAAGAGTGGGTTATCTGAATTGAGTCCTGATTTTGTCATAATTAATGATGAATGAAGTCTGTGAACATTTTTAAATCATTCAAGGTTGGATTTTGTTCCAATTGTGTTCCAGTCACAATATATCCTGCACCATTTTTCCTTAAGTCGGCTGCCGAAGCTGGTGAGTGTACTCCTCCCCCTACAATAATAGGGATATCCAAATGTGAGTGCAAATAAGAAACAATATCAACAGCTGCATGGTTCTCTGCCCCGCTTCCTGCTTCCAGAAATACCATTTTATTTCCCAGAAATTGCCCTGCGAGAGCATGTGCCAGTATGATATCCCTTTTATTCATTGGCAGGGGCGTAGTATTGCTCATGATTTCTACCGAGGATCGATTCCCGCCTTCAAGTAAAATATAGGCTGTGGCAATGGTTTCTAAATTCAGATTATAAATCACCGGAGCTGATTTTACATGTTCTCCAATGAGATATTGTGGGTTTCGCCCGCTAATAAGTGAAAGGAACAATATTGCATCGGCATTTGCAGAAAGTTGATTAGACGATCCCGGAAAGATAACAACAGGTAAATCAGTATTTTCTTTTATAAGTTGAATTCGTGATTCAAATGCATTATCAGATATCAAACTGCCACCAACAAATATAACATCAAACCCGCTATCATTTACTAAAGATACTATATTGGAAAGTGCAGAATCATTTTTCTTATCGGGATCAATGAGGGCAACTGCAACACAGCCTTTATCTTTCCGGACAGATTCTAATGTTTGAAAAACACTCATTTTACTGAAGATAAACACTCAATCAAGGTGTCAATCTGCCGCTTGTTTCTTTTCTCAGTTACTGCAATCTGTATCAAGGTATCTGTAGAATCATACTCCGGCTGCTGCACCGTAATTCCATTTTTATAACATACTTCCACCACCTGCTGTGCTGAATGGCCTGTCTCTACGATAAACTCTTTTAAAAATCCTCTGTTATATTTTAAGGAATAGCAATCAAGTTCATTAATGAGGTTAGCAGCATATTGTGCATTTTGGTAGGCAATTTGTGCAGCTTTTGAAAGTCCATTTTTTCCCATTAATGCCATATAAATAGTAGCTCTCAGCGCAAGCAATCCCTGATTAGTACAAATATTTGAAGTGGCTTTTTCTCTACGGATATGCTGTTCTCGTGTTTGAAGAGTTAATACATAACCTGGTATGTTATTTTTATCTACAGTTTTCCCTATAATTCTGCCGGGCATTTTTCTTTTATATTTATCTTTTGCAGCCATGAGTCCAAGCAAAGGGCCACCATAATTCATTGCATTACCCAGGGATTGTCCTTCCCCAACATAAATATCAGCGCCACATGCACCCGGTGACTTCAGCAGGGATAATGAGTGCGGATCTGCGATGGCAACTAACAGTGCATTAGCATCTCCCATTTTTGCTTTAGCTAATCCCCAATCTTCAACTAAACCATAAGTATTGGGTGATTGAATTAACACAATGGCAGCCTTTTCAATTTGGGAAGAGAGTGTATCTAAATTGGATCTTCCGTCATTCTCTTCAAGGGCTATCAGTTCTGCTTGAAATCCCTTTAAACAGGTTTTCAGCACATTGATATAATGAGGATGCAGCAATGATGAATATATAATTTTATTTTTCCTGGTGACGGATAAAGCCAATGAACAGGCTTCAGAAATGGCTGTTGCACCGTCATACAAGGAAGCATTTGCTATATCCATTCCGGACAGCTCACAAATCATGGATTGAAATTCATATAAATATTGGAGCGTTCCCTGGCTCACTTCTGCCTGATACGGTGAATATGCAGTGTAGAATTCAGACCGTCCTGCTAAAAAATCAACCGCTTTAGGAATAAAATGATCATAAATGCCACCTCCGATAAAACATACATTGTCAGATTGATTTATAGCGGATAGAGTTTTCAGCTCTTCTTCAATGTCTATTTCTGAAAGTGGATATCCTATCCCAATTTTTTCTCTAATCTGCAGATGTGAGGATATTACGGAAATCAGTTCATCAAAATTCTCAATTCCGGATTGTTTCAGTATGTCTTTTTCTTCAGCTTCTGTTGTGGGTATATAATGCATGCAGTTGAATAGTGATTAATAAAAGAGATTAAAATCAGCTGATAATTTCTTTATATGCTGCGGCTGTAAGTAATTCAACGTCTCCTTCAGACACATCTTTTAATTTTATCATCCAGCCTGTGCCATAGGGGTCTGTATTGGTGAGTTCCGGATTATTTCCTAATGCGGAATTCACTTCAACTACGGTTCCATCTAGGGGTGTGAAAATATCAGCAACTGTTTTCACCGCTTCTATGGTACCAATGGAATCACCAGCTTTTGCCTGTACATCTATATCCGGGAATTCGACAAAAATGATATCCCCTAATTCTCCCTGTGCAAAATCTGTAATACCGATGGTAGCAATTCCGTCTTTGAGTTCAATCCATTCATGGTCTTTGGTGTATTTTAAATGGTCGGGTATATTCATTTTTATTCTCCTGAAATATAATTAAAATTGTTTAAGAATCCGGTGTCAATATTTCCGTTTTGAAAATTTTCGTTTTCTAAAATTTGCTTTTGGAAAGGAATAACTGTTTTGATGCCCTCAAAAACACATTCATCAAGGGCACCTATCATACGGTGAATTGCTTCTGTGCGAGAGGGGGCATGTACAATGAGTTTGGCTACCATTGAGTCATAAAATGGTGGAACTTTATAACCGGCATAAACATGTGTATCTACACGAATCCCCATTCCGCCAGGCATGTGAAAACTAGAAATGGTGCCCGGAGAGGGTCGAAACTGCTTATCAGGATCTTCGGCATTAATTCTGCATTCTATGGAATGCCCTCTGATTTTAATCTTTTTCATCCAGTTAGGGATAGGAATTCTGGCATGACAAAGTATTTGATACTTAATAAGATCAGCCCCGATTACCATTTCTGTTACGGGATGTTCAACTTGAATTCTGGTGTTCATTTCCATGAAGTAGAACTCACCATGACTGTCCATAAGGAATTCAATCGTACCGGCACCGACATAATCTACTGCCTTAGCTCCGGCAATCGCTGCTGCATACATCTTATTTCTAATGTCATCTGTTACTCCCGGTGAAGGTGATTCTTCAATCATTTTTTGATGTCTTCTCTGTATAGAACATTCCCTTTCACCCAAAGCTACTACATTTCCATGTGTATCAGCTAGAATTTGAATTTCTATATGCCTGGGCTTTTGAATGAATTTCTCCAAATACATGTCGCTGTTATTAAACGCAATTTCAGCTTCTGATTGAGCAGTTTTCAGTGCATTTTCCAACTGATCCGGAGTTTCTACAAGTCGCATCCCCCTGCCTCCACCACCTGCAGATGCCTTTAGCATGACCGGGTAACCTGCATTTTCTGCTTCCCTATAACAATGATCTATGGATTCAATAACTCCATCTGAACCATAGATCACTGGTACACCAATGGATTTCATAGTAGATTTTGCCTGCGCTTTATTCCCCATTGCGTCTATAGTTTCTGGTGGCGGCCCAATAAATTCAATTCCATTATCACTGCAAATTTTTGAAAAATTTGAACTTTCTGCTAAAAATCCATAACCGGGATGAATGGCATCTGCATTAGTCAGCTCAGCCGCAGCGATTATGGCAGGGATATTGAGATAGGATTTTGCAGATTCAGGAGGGCCAATACAAACGGCCTCATCTGCAAATTTTGTATGGAGAGAAAGTTCATCTGCCTTGGAATAGACTGCAACTGTACCAATATTTAATTCTCTGCATGCACGGATAATTCGGAGGGCAATCTCCCCTCGGTTAGCAACTAATATTTTCTTATACATTTATGCGGGGGATATAATAATCAGATCTTGATCGTATTCAACGGGGGTAGAATCTTTTATCAGAATTTTTTCCACTTTCCCTGACACCTCAGATTCAATTTCATTAAATATTTTCATGGCTTCAATAATACAGATTACCTGCCCCTCTTTGATCATATCCCCTTCAGAAATAAAGGGCGGATCTCCTGGTTTTGCCGAAGCATAGAAGGTGCCAACCAATGGAGCTTTTATAGTTTGTGTATCTACTTCAGAACCTACAGTATCTTCTGCCTGCGGCGGCGGAGGTGGTTCTACATCCACCTGAGATGTTGGTGCAACGGGAGGTATAGCGGGAGATTCTACAACAGTTTGTTGTGCAGAAGGTTCAGGTGATGAATGTTGGGGTTCATCGTTTGGAAGAATCTCATAACTTTGGGTTTGAGGAGCAGTATTTTTTCGAACTTTTATTTTCTGTCGTCCCCAAAATGTTGAGACTTCAAGTTCATCTACATTTGAATTCTCCAGGATGGTAATCAGTGATTTCACATTGTCATCAATATTTGCCATCTACTCTTTCACTCTTTCTATATATCGTTTTTCTTTTGTATCCACTCTTATCGTATCACCAATCTGAATAAACAGAGGTACCATAATAGTTACACCATTCTCTAACACTGCAGGTTTTGACCCGCCCTGAGCAGTGTTACCTCTTTCACCAGGGTCTGTTTCAGAAATTTTCACATTCATGTGTTGAGGGATACGCACTTCTATAGGATCATCCCCATGAAATGCAATGGTGGTATTCGTGTTTTCCAGCAGAAAATCCAGCACATCCTTTACCTGCAACTCAGATAGATGAATTTGATCAAATGTTTCCTGATCCATAAATACATAGCTGTTACCGTCATTATATAGATAGGTGAAATTTCGCGCTTCTACACGAACAACATCTACCTTTTCTCCCGCTCTGAAGGTTTCGTCAACTACCTGTCCGGTTCTGATATTTTTTAACTTTGAACGGACAAATGCTCCTCCTTTACCAGGCTTAACATGTAAGAATTCAACTATTTTCCAAAGATTGTTTTTATGATTTAAAATGAGGCCGTTCCTGAAATCAGAGGTATTCGCCATCGGTTATTCCCTATTCATTATTATAAATTATACCCATAAAATTACAATTCAATACTACTATATTCACATAATTTTGCGATGGAATCCCTTGATTTTTATATAGAGCCATTCTATCAATATTTCCCTTTCTTTTTGTTGTATGCTGAGTTGCATTTCCGCTTTAAATATTTTGGCAGCAGATACTTTCAAAAAGTACCGGAAATTAATGCTGATACACCTTTTCGAATAGAACCGGGAGAATCTTTGCCAATTTATCTTTTGATAAAGGATGCACATATTTTCCCGATCCGTTTGGATTCAGTACATATTGTTATATCTCAAAATAAGGAGAAAGTCAAATCATTAAACCATAAAGTTGGTATCCATATTGAAAAGCCATGGTGGGAAGAATTGATTGAGATTCCAACTGAAGGATTAATAGGAGAGCATACAATTGAAGTGCATTTTACCTATTCCTGCAACGGTGAAATGAAATCTTGTATTACCCATAACTATCCCCAAAGTAAGATTCATTTTCTATCAACCAATATTTCTAAACATACATATCCCCGAAAAAATAAAGTCCAATACGGTGACCTGCATTATCATACTAATCTTACCGATGACATGGTAGAATTTGGCGCTTCCATTCCTGCTAGTGCAAGGGCAAGTGCTGCTATGGGGTTAGACTTCTTCTGTACAACGGATCATTCCTACGATCTGGATGATAAGGAGGGTTCCTGGACAGAGACTGATCCGGACCTTCATAAATGGAATGATTCACGCCGCCAAATTAAACAGGAAAATAAAATTAATAAAAATGTTCTAATAATTCCATCAGAGGAATTAAGTCTACATAATACCAAAGGTCAAAATGTACATGCTCTTATTTTAAACAATCCGACCTTTTTACCGGGAGCCGGTGATGGTGGAGAAAAACTGTTTGATTTTTCTGCTGAATTTACTACTTCAACTGTTCATGAGCAGCTTGAAGATACAGCTCTTTGTATTGCCGCCCATCCCTATAACCATATACCACTGATTCAACGAAAGCTGTTTAAAAGAGGTATATGGGGTGAAAAAGATGTAATTCAAGATAACCTTGCCGGTTTACAAATTTTAAATGGAATGGATGATAAAGACTTTCGTCGAGGTATGAGCAAATGGAGAAAACTTCTTTTAAATGGCTTTAAAAAATATATTTATGCAGGAAATGATGCACATGGCAATTTTAATATATTCAGACAGATTAAAACGCCTTTTTTCTCATTGCGGGAAGCCCGCCAGCAAATTTTCGGTGTTTGCAGAACAGGAGTAATAGACTCTAAAAAGAATAATATTCATTCAGTTATACAATCAATGAAAAAGGGTAATTGTTTTATTACCAATGGAGCATATCTGAATATGACAATCCTGAATTCCGGGAAATCTTTTGCAATGGGCTCAAGTATTCCTCACCGTAAGGGAGAAATATATTTAGATATACTTTCCTCCGAGGAGTTTGGTAATATTAGAAATGTGAAGCTTATTAGAGGAATAATTGGTGAAAAGAAAGAAAAAGTCATTTTTCAATATGACAAATTACACTCCTGTCAAATGCAGGAGATTATATCAGTTACCGCTGAATCTGAATCATATTTTCGTTGTGAAGTAATGCTTGAAAATGGTGGTTATGCCTTCTCCAACCCGATTTGGATGCATCCAAAGAATTAAGGTACTTCATTTCGGATAAGTTTCAAGTGTATCTTTAATTTTTTGAAATGATTTCATGAGTTCAATAAACTGCTGCTTGTCTTCATTAAATTGATTAATTTCTGGAATTTGCCCCCCGTATTTCGCAAAATCAGCAGTTTGGATTATAGTATTCCATTTTACAAGGATATCCTCATCAATTCCTGAGGTTTGGAAATATTTATCTAATTCGCTGCTGGTCATCTCTGTTGCTTTCACATAAAATAGTTTATTTAAAAACTCCCGGCATACTCTGGTTAAATCCAGGTAGAAATTTTCGGTTGATTCTTGGGTAATTTTATCGGGAATGGTAGCAGATTCAATTTCTTTTATACATTCTAATAATGGAGAAACCTGATAGCTTTCCGGTATTCCCTCTGGAATTATAGCCCTTCTTTTCTTCATCCATAAATACATTGTGGCTCCAATCCCTAACAGAACTAATAAAATATATATAACTAATTGTGATGTTGAAATCAACTGCATTTCCCTTAACGGTTTAATATCTCTTATTACCTGAGTATCAGCTGACAAGTTGGAATAAACTTCAACAAAAATCGTATCTGTGGAAATTTCATCAATAATTTGGTGATTGTGCATAATATCAACGGTAACAGGAGGTATAGCTATACCCCCATCATCCCAAAATTGAACCAAATATTCTATAGAATTTTTATTCAGTGATTTATGAATAAGACTGTAGGATTCCGATTCATCCAACATTTCGCTAAATACAGGGACTGCCCCAGGATTATCCAAATTGGATACGGTGATGGAAATGATTCCTGTTCCACCTACGAACAGAGAATCAGTAGATGTAGTTATCGTAATATCGGCTGAAAATAAGACGGAATAGATAATTGTGAGAAGAATGGCAAAAGTTTTCAATTACGCTGCATTCTTTGGTTGAAAAATTGCTCCAATGGCTGGATATATCCCTCAGCAGTATTAATGGAAATTAAGTCAATTTTATTTTGTTTACAAAACTGCCTAAATCTTTGAATATTCCTATTAAAATTTTCCACAATAGCATCTCTTATTTTTTTGTTTTTTGTATCCACCCAGGCAGTCTGCTGACTTTCCACATCATGTAGTTTTATGAGCCCCAACTGGGGAATTTCTTGTTCAGCGTTATCAAAGATGTGGATATTAATTAAATCATGCTTCCTGTTTAATAATTTCATGGAAGAATGGTAAGAGTTGTCCCAAAAATCCGAAAGGAGAAAAATAATACTTTTCCGCTTAAGTACCCGTTGCACATGCTCAATGGCAATGGAAAGATCAGTTGTTTTATCTTCAGTCTCATGATAAATCATCTCTCTGATTACCCGGAGCACATGTGATTTTCCTTTTTTGGGGGGAATAAATATTTCCACCTGATCAGAAAATAACAATAAACCCACTTTGTCATTGTTTTTTATGGCAGAGAAACTGAGGACTGAAGCCAGCTCAATCATAATATCTGATTTAAGAGATTCGCCGGTACCAAAAAAACCAGATGCAGAAACATCTACCATTAATAAAACGGTAAGTTCTCTTTCCTCATCATATTTTTTTATGAAGGGCTTTCCGGCACGCGCGGTAACATTCCAGTCTATGGCTCGTACATCATCACCGGGAGAATATTCACGGACTTCCGCAAATTCCATGCCCATACCTTTAAATGCTGAATGATATTCCCCCCCAAACAGATTGTTTACAATATGTCTGGTTTTTAATTCAATGAGCCGGACTTTTTGAAGTATTTCACCGGGAATCATGGTAAGATTCAGGGAGTGGGTACAGATTCAAAAATGCGTTGAATTATGTCTTCTGTGGTAATTTCTTCCGCTTCTGCTTCGTAGGAGAGAATAATGCGATGTCTTAAAATTGCTTTACCTACTGCGCGTACATCCTCAGGAATTACAAATCCTCGATTATTATAAAATGCCTGTGCCTTTGAAGCTGTGGCTAAAAAAATCGTTGCTCTTGGTGAAGCCCCATAGGTTATAAGAGTAGATAAATCTTTCAAGCCATACTTATCAGAATTTCTTGTAGCCATAACAAGTGAGACAATATACTGTTGAATATTATCTGCAATATGAATTTGGTCAACCACTTTTCTTGCATTCAAAATCTGCTCGGGATTTATAACCGGATTTACTCTGATGTCTGTATTTATTTTACCCATTCTTCGCAGTATTTCCAATTCGTCATTCTGTTGAGGATAATCCACAATTACCTTAAACATAAACCTGTCAACCTGGGCTTCAGGCAGCGGATATGTACCTTCCTGCTCAATGGGGTTTTGAGTTGCCATTACCAGAAAAGGTGCTTCCAGTTTATATGATTCTTCACCTATGGTAATTTGTCTCTCCTGCATGGCTTCTAATAGTGCTGATTGAACTTTAGCAGGAGAACGATTGATTTCATCAGCTAAAATTATATTAGCAAAAATGGGTCCTTTCTTAACTTCAAAGCTGCTTTCCTTTGGATTAAATATTAAAGTCCCTAAAATATCCGCAGGCAGCAAATCAGGTGTAAATTGAATGCGCTGAAATTTTGTATCAATTAATTGTGCTAATGTTTTAATGGTGAGAGTTTTTGCAAGCCCCGGGACACCCTCAAGAAACACATGTCCGTCAGATAAAATAGCAATTAATAACTTATCAATTAAATCATCCTGTCCAATGATAACCTTCCTGATTTCGGACTTTATATCATTAACAAATATTGATTCCCTCTCGATGGAATCTTTCATTTTGGCTAAATCAACTTCTGACATAAATATTAAATATTAGCACTGCCTATTGCATTTAAAGAATCAATGGTACTCTGGTGTTTTTTAATCCCCTCCAACTCGTATTCTACGGAAGGAATGAGTTCATCATTTGGATAATGACTCTTAAACTCAAGATAGTAATTTTTAGCATCGGTGTAGGCATCCAAATAATTATTATAAACATAGGCAATCATAAAAAGCGATTTTTTTGATACCTCATGCTGCGGATAATTATCCACGACTTTTTTAAACTCTTCAATGGCAAATTCAAAATCTTTCACATCATTTAAGTATATGTCAGCAATTTGAAACTGTGCCTGCGCAGCCAATTTATCTTCAGAGTAGTCCTGAATGATATTTTTAAAAGAAGTAATTGATTCTTTTAAATTTTTCTCCATACGGAATTTTTGTCCATCCTGCCATAAGGATTCAGCAGACTTTTTTCCCATACCTGAACAGGTGATCAATAAGATTCCGATTACAATAATTAGTATATTTTTCACTTAATTCTCCAATTTTGATTCAATGAAAGGTTGCAAATTTATCAATTATTCTATTATTATTCTCAATAACAATCTATAGATAATTTTAAAACATATATAATAAGGATGCATGAGGCTGAGGCATGTTTAGATCACCGTAAGGGAAGCCTATATCAATTCTCACAGGTCCGAGTGTGGCATTATAAATCATTCCAAATCCAATATCCCAACTGAGAGATGTGGATAGGAACTTGTCCGGGGTATTATACAATCTGCCTGCGTCGAAAAATAACTCTCCCCCAATCTTCTCTCGAATTGGAAATCTAAATTCAAGATTTACCATATCACTTATGAGGTCTCCGTTGGGGTTTTCAAAATCTTCTGGTTTAGACCAGCCACGCAGAGAGGTTTGACCTCCTAAACGGAAACGATATCCTGCCGGTAGTTCATATCTTTTATCCAAATTATAGATATACCCTAAGGCTGTCCTGAAAGCAATAACTCCGGAAGAAATATTTTTAAATTTTCTATATTCTGATTCAACTTTAAAAAAGTGCCTTTCACCTCCAAGAATTGTACCATATAAAGTGGCTGATAAGGACTTATAATCCCCTCCAGTTGGGGCGAGAGGATTCTGAATTTGATTAGAAAGATAGCGTAGATTTATCCACCGGGAGGGTTCTGTATGTTCTGTTGTAAAAAGGGTGTCTGAGGACCTTAACACTTCCAGCGTTGAATTAATCTCATAGCGTGTATTTCTGGATGGTTCAAAGTGCAGGGAGTAAGTAATTCCATTCCGGATGAGATTATGGTTTTCACTCTCCTGAATATAAAAATATTTTACTCTTGATGGCAGGCGAAATACCAATGTCCAGGGAGTACGGTACACGATGGAAAAATCTCTTTCAACAAGAGGGTTGTCATTGATAAGGTTCAAATTTATATCACTGGCGATACGACCTGTAATTTCTATATTGGAGGAAGTATTGAAAATATTTCCCAGAATCCATCTTCCTTGAGCATCCACGCCGGTTGTGGACAAATTATCCTGAAAAGCAGAAAGTTCTCTAAAACCGAAATTTGCTTCTATGGATGAAGATTTATATTCCCTTACTTTAATTTCAATATCTACCTTACCAGGCTTATCAACACCTACTCTGGGAATTATTTCAATGGAACTGAACATACCCGAATCAAAAATCCTTCTTTTAGATTCATCAATTTTATCTATATTGTAGCGCTCCCCCGGAGAAAAAACAATTTCCCTGTTAATATATTTTTCTCCCACCAACTCCAGTCCGGTGACATATACTGAGTCAATAAAATAAGTAATCCCTTCAGATATATTTATGCGGGAATGAATATTGAGCCCATCAACGGTTACTTCATCCATAATAGAGATATTTAATTTTCCTCTTCTCAGATAAACCCTTTTTAGTTCTTTTAACTGATTCTTAAAATGCACGGGGTTATAGTGATTATTTACAGATAATTGAAGAAAAGCTGCTATATCTTCATCACTTAATTGTTTATTACCAAAATATTTAACCGTCTTCAAGGTATAAGGATTGCCTTCCTTTATTATAAATTGAATGGCAACATATTCATCAGAAATATTTGTTATTTTACTATCAACTTGAACTTCAAGATATCCTTTAGATTTATAAAAGGCGATTAAACCAATTTTATCACGATTTAATTTTTTCGGAGTGAATTCATCGCGGACGAAGAAAACAGGCAGTTTAAGTAGTAAAATGGAACGTAATTCAGCGCTGGAAACACTATCATTCCCTTCGAACGAAATATCTGATACTAATTGTTTATCTTGAGAAAACAGTAATTGAGATAATATTAAAAAGAGACCGTAATAAAGGTTTTTGAATCGCATTAATAGTAATATTTGATTCTATAACTGAGATGCCATTTATTATTTTCATCCAATCCACCAACAATGGCTGTATTTTGGTTCAGCCTGTAGGTTGCTTCATATTGACTGTTATCAATATTGTTCAAATCAAATTGGGTATTTATGTAAATCCGGTTCGATAGTTGTTTACCCAGAACAAGTTTAAGATCAATGTCATCATCCCCTTCAAGGTTTTTTAGGAGTGATCCTCTTTTGCTGGTTAACTGAAATTCATCTAAGTTACTATATCGGGTAATATTTTTTTCAATTTCATTCTCAAAGTAATTGGACAAAAAATTTCCTGCTTGTTCGGGTTTATCGAATCCTTCCCTATTTCCGAAAGTCAATATTTTTAAAATTTCTGTTTGGGTATAATCCTGTGAATCAAAAATCAATACTGGGTTATCAGTATATCCAATAAAGGAAACATCAATGACATTTTCATCAACAGTAGTCTGAGCATGAATATCAATATAGGGAATATTATTTATTGGCGATAACAAGATGTTACCATAAGTGTTTTGAAATACATTGCCTTGATTATCATAAAATTTACCGCCAATAATATCTGCTTTACCTGAATAGTTGTAATCCCCATCCCCCTCTTTTGTTATGGTTATATCTCCATCAAGGAGCATATTTATATTATCAGTTTCTATCATTATACCTTCCTGAATAGGGATATGTAAATCATAAGAAACAATGCGGGAAGTATATGATTCACTAACTACATAATCTTCTGCAGTATCTAAACTGGTGAGGGTAAAGTCATACGGTGCCGGAATAAATGCACCACTAATTAATATGGTATCCTTACCTGTAACGCTAATATCCATATCACCTTTTCCGGTAAAAACTCCATAAGAAGAAGATAATGAAACATTTTCTCCTGTAAGATGGAGTGCAAAATCGGGGTTAAAAAATTCTTCTAAATCCATACTGCCACTTAAGGAAATATTATTTTTTCTCTCTGGTTCTTTATCTTTAATAAACTGTGTAATAGATGATAATATTGGAATTTTTGCTAATACAGGCTCTTCAGGTAGGGATATATTGCCAATTAGCTTATCTACAAATAGATGGTTATTACGAAGAGTAAATACGCCATTGATATCTGTAATTGGTTCATTTATAGGATCAATGTAAATACTGGCATTTCTGATGACAGCATTGCCATTTCTCACAGGTTGCTTTAAAGAACCGGTTAATTCGAGCCGTAGTGAATAGTTTTTCAGCGAATCTTTAAAAACAGGGGTATAGGTCATAGAGTCAATCATCGTGAAATAAGGCGTTAAAAACTCAAATTTACGAGTAGTCCCGGTAAATACAAAATCCATAGAATTATTGGAGATATCTTTACGCTCTGCAAGTATCATATTCAAATCCATGGGAATATAACCAAAACCTGAATATCTTCCATTTTCAGTAATGAGAGAAAGGTTTCTAAAATCTAATTTATTATTTTTATAGTATATTTTTCCTGAAAGTTTATTTCCACTTATTAAATCAAAGCCCGGATCTGTTATAGAAAAATTTCCGGCAATTACAGGACTTGAGACATTACCACTAATTTCAAGGGTTCCTGTCATCATTCCTCTATTTTCAAATCCCCATGGCAAATACCTGTTGAACTTTACCACATCCATATTATCAAAAGCAAAAGACAGGTCAAAATTATCTTCATTTTTACTTGATACTTTAAAATTTTCCAATCCTAAATTAAACCATCCGCTTCCTTCTAGGTTGCCTAATTCCGTTTCCAGGGCAATATTATTTAATAAAAACCTGCGATTTCTATAAGAATTGGACAGAGAAAGTTTGGTGAAGCTTATATCGTCTATTTTTCCATTTGTAAAAAGGAAAGTACTGAAAAACAGCGGATGCGGATTTTTCAATTCATCATTTACTTCAATATCAATATTACCCTGTGAAAGGATACCTTCAATTCTTAACTTTTTTCCCACAACGGTATAAAAATCATCCAGAAATAGATTTTTAACTTGTAGCGATAAATCGTAAGATTGAATATTTCTATAATCACCGGAAAAAATAATTTCACTTTCAGCAAAATGTAATTTCACAGTGGGAAAATGAAAATAATCTTCTAATTCAGTTATATAAAAAGGAGAAGCAAAGAGATTTTTTTGTTTGAGCTGTCCACTTAACTTATTCACATAAATTGCATCTGAATCCCTTCTCTCAGCTATAAATGCTAAAGAGTCCCCTGTTTGGCTCTCAGCGGATAATTTTAAGTGAACAGGTTTTGAATCTAATAGGAGTAGATCTATGCGTAAACTGTCCCAATTATAATGGGCATAATGCCAATCCAGCATATCTACAGATAATTGGGTTGTATGATTTGAGTCGGAAAGTGCAAAATCAAAATTACTATGTAGAGAATTAAATGAATTATTAAGGAAAGCGCCCTTGTATAGTGAAACACTGCCATTTATTTCAGAGAGCTCTTTTGATTGTTTCCATGTAAATTCTGACTCCCCTTTATTTATATTATAATTAAGTTCAGGGAAATAGGGAACCCTCTTGATATTATCAAAAAATATATTCCCCGTTGCAGAAAATTCAGATTCACTTTTGTAGGAGGGTATTTGTATTATCCCATTTATTCCATCTGAATAAAATTGAAGACCTTCAGAAGATATAAGGTGGTCCCTGATTGTAAGGGGTCCTGTAATTTGAGAAAAATGTAGCGAATCTATAACGGAGTCAACTAAGTTCACATTGCCAATTATTGCTTCTCCGTCATTGCTTGTCTTAAAATGTAATTTTCCATTTATATAGCCTCTGTCAACTACAGGATATTTGAATAAATGTACCCCTGCATTCCAATGGAATGTCTCCAAATCAATTTCACCATTGAGGTTTAATTTATTTCCATTATATATAAGCGATGTTGAACTAATAATAAAATTCGAGTCACTTATAATACCATCTAATTCTATAGACTCCAATTCGACATCACTGTATTCTAAATTGCCCTTAATTTTACATGTATTTCCCCTTATTCCCTTTTGAATTGAGATATCTACATCAAATATATTCAATGAGTCAGAGCCATAGGGATACTGAAAATATTCTAATTGAAGATTCCCGATTGAGTTAAATGGATCATCCATTATATAATTTCCGCTAATGGCACCTTTAATCCAGGAAGATTCTACATTCAGAGTATTGAACGAAAATTGGCTTTTATCCCAAATGATTTCACCATGGGTAATGAAAATGGGAGAAGATAATTGAGGTGAAGATAATTCTGATGGTTGAATATTCATTGTGATTCTATCTGAATACTGTAAAGCTATTTTCCCAGCAATATTAATCATATTGCCCTCGTTCAAGACTGTGAGTTTGTTGGAATGCAGTAGTTGTATATCAAAATCCCAGGATGATTTAATTGCTTTTGGTGTTGTTTTTGACTTTCCTGTCCTCCCTTTTAACTGTTGGTTCAAATCCAGAAATGCGTTTTGTAATCGCACTTCAGACATTGATAGAGAACCCATGAATATTTTAGATAAATCAGGGTCTATATAAACAGATTGAGCTGAAAAATAGACATTGGTATCCTGATACATGGTAAAAGATGTCAGGGTGAAACCCTGAACAAAATTTCCCTCAATGCTCCCTATATCAATTTCAGATGCATGGATAATATTTAATTTATTCTTTATGGTATTTTCGATATCTTCAATAAAATATTCAGGCCGTAATAAAAATACTGTTACTACTGATACCGTGAAAACGGAAAGCAGCAGGAATAATTTTAAGAACCATTTTCCTGTTTTACTGATTGTCTTCATTTCAATTTATTAGGGTATTTCATTAATCGCTTCTAAGTAAATTAGTTCCCCTCATATTAATTAAAATAATAGGTAACTAAAAAGAATGACCCAAACAACAGAACCACAAAAACAATAGAGAGAATATTAAAATATTTGTCAATGACACTTTTTACTTTTTCTCCAAACTTATTAATTAATATTGCAACAATAAAGAATCGGGCACCCCGGCTAACTATAGAAGCACCAATAAACATCGGCAGCGAAATTGAAAATGCTCCTGCTGATATTGTAAATACTTTGTAGGGTATTGGAGTAAATCCGGCTGTAAAAACAATGGCGAATCCATATAGATCATATTTATTTTTAATATTGAAAAAGACTTCCTCGGTAAATCCAGGAATATGTTGATAAAAGAATATTGCAATTTCACTAAAACTGCTGCCATTCCACCAAAGATAATGTCCTATGCAATAACCAATGAATCCACCTATTATACTACCAATGGTACAGATTGAAGCAAAATGTAATGCTTTTTTCTGATTTCCAACTGCCAATGCAATGAGCAGGACATCAGGCGGAATTGGGAAAAAGGTTGCTTCAGCAAGTGCAAGAAAAAATAACATAGAACCAGCATGTTGTGAACTACCCCAGCTCAGCACCCAATTGTACATTCTTTTTAACATTTTACTCCCATTTTCATAAAACAACTTCGAATGATTAACCTGATAAATTTAAATGTATCCAGAATATTATTAATTGAACTGCTTTCATTTTGATAAAGGGTAGTAATGGGTATAGGAGCAAACTTTTCTCCTTCCATAGCCAAATTTAAAAGAACTTCAGTCTCAAATTGAAAGCCCTGTTCTTTATAATGATGTTTTAATGTTTTTTCTAAATGGTAGCGTCTGTATCCACATTGAGAATCAAGTACTGATTTCCTTGAAATTAATGAAATGAGCAGAGAAGTTAATTTATTGGAAAATCTACGGTGTATTGGCATATCTTTATGAAACTCTCGTTTACCATACACTAAAGCTGTCTCAGGTTTTATCCTTAAAAATTCCTTAATAAAAACTGGATCATGCTGTGCATCTGCATCTAAAGTGACTGCATGAGTATATCCTGCATTCAATGCATGATTTAACCCGGTTAAAAGGGCATTCCCCTTCCCCATATTTTTCTCATTGCGAAGAATTGTATGAGAGACATGTTTTATGGGTGGCATGGAACCATCATCAACGATTAGAATTGGGAAATCTGTTACAGATTCCACTGTTTTTAATAAATGAGGGAATAATTTAGGCGGATTAAACGCTGGAATCAGAATGACCGGATTCAAAAATATATAATATTTGAATTGTAAGAATAAAAAAACTCCATTTCATTTTGAGAAACAGAGCTTTACTGCTGTCGGAACGAGAGGATTTGAACCTCCGACCCCTTGAACCCCATTCAAGTGCGCTACCGGACTGCGCCACGTCCCGATATTAATTTTCAGCAAATATCAATGGGGAAAATTAACCAGTATTTAGGGAGAGATTACAGGAGTTTTATTAATCTTTAAACTGCTCAATAATTTTAATAAGTTCACCCAAACCTTTTCTCATGTCTTTCAAAGTATCCAGATCCATTTTATTACTTATCTTTATGATTTTGTTTGCTGAAATAGTTTTATTCACAGCTTGCTGTTTAGGAGGTTCTTTTAAATATTGCTTTGCGCCTTTAATAGTGAATTTACGTTCATATAATAAGGATTTAATTTCCATAATTAAATCAATATCGCTTGAACGGTACGTTCTGTTGCCAGCGCGGTTTTTTGTAGGCTTTAATTGAGAAAATTCAGTCTCCCAATAACGCAGTACATATTGCTTCAATCCTGTAACTTCACTGACTTCGCTGATTGAATAGTATAATTTCTTAAATTCTCTTGCTTCCATAATATATCAATTAAATAAATTGATTAAAGTAGTGCTTTAACTTAATCATACAATGAGTTTCAATCAAAGGATTTCTTTTACTGAAATGGTTGATTTAACTATTCCTTCCAAACCGTTGTGTTTAAGAATTAGATACGCTTACTCAATTACTGATTTGTATCTATCATTTAAAGAAAAGGAATGTGGGATTTTGATTGCCAGAAAATCTTATCATTTTTCGAACAGATATTTCCTGCTGGTGAAATTATTCAGGAGATAGAAATATTAGCTCTAAGTGGAAAGGTGAAGAAATCCTGTAATTGGTGAGGTTATTGATGCACTAAAATATTTTTATTTAATGCTATTGCAGGAGGAGTGTATTCTAAATTGAAGGCTTTTGCCACTCCTTTATGGGTAAGCAATTCTTTATAAATATTCAGTCCTTTAAGCAGGGCATCATTGGATTGTAGTGCATCTATACACCCCATTTCAGCTATTTGTTTTACATAGGGATAAGTAGCATTCGCTAATGCAATGGTTGAAGTAAATGGAACTGATCCAGGCATATTTGCTACGCAATAGTGAATAATTCCGTCAACTTCATAGGTAGGTTGAGTATGGGTTGTGGGTTTGCAGGTTTCAACACATCCTCCCTGATCTACTGCTACATCAACAATGACTGATCCTTTCTGCATGAGTGATAGAAGGTCTCTTGTTACCAAATTTGGTGCTTTAGCACCTACAACCAGGACTGCTCCAATTAACAAATCAGTTTTAGGGAGCAGATCCTGAATAGTATGGCTGTTTGAATAAAGAGTGAAAACATTGGAGGGCATAATATCATCAAGATATTTTAACCTGGAAGCATCAATATCTAAAATATATACCTTGGCTCCAAGCCCTGCAGCAAGTTTAGCAGAGTTCATACCTACAACCCCGCCGCCAAGAATGGTAACGGTAGCCGGTTCGACTCCGGGTACTCCACTGAGAAGTTTTCCAATCCCCCCCATATTCCCCTCGAGGCATTTAGCACCATTTTGAACTGCCATTCTGCCAGCAACCTCGCTCATAGGAATTAATAGAGGTAATTGATTATCTTCGGTTTGTACCGTTTCATAGGCAATAGATATAGAGCCGGTATCCGCCATACCCCGCGTTAGTTCTTCGCTGGCTGCAAAATGAAAGTATGTAAAAACTACCTGATCTTCTCTGATGAGGTTATATTCCTCTGGTTGAGGTTCTTTTACTTTTACAATCATATCTGCATGAGCAAAAACTTCCTCAGGAGATTCTACAATTTTCGCACCAGCTTTAAGATAATCATTATCAACAAAACCACTGCCTGTACCGGCATTAGATTGTACAATAACCGTGTGCCCTAATCGTGACAAATCTTCCACACCGAAGGGTAGAAGAGATACACGATTCTCATTGTTTTTTATTTCCTTAGGAATACCAATTATCATAGGCACCTCATTTGCAGGGAATTTGCTTCAATTTAATGTTTTTGAAACTTCTTTTTTTTCTTTTCAGGAGGAGTATATCCTTCTGGTTTTTCTATTAAAGCTTTCATGCTAAAATCAAGGCGTTTCATTTCATCAATCTTAATGAGTTTCACTTTCACCTGGTCTCCGATTTTAACAACATCTTCTACTTTTTTCACATGTTCCCAATTCAAAGCAGAGATATGAACCAAACCTTCTTTACCGGGGGCTATTTTAACAAAGGCTCCAAAGTCCATAATGCGAACGACTTCCGCGTCATAGGATTCACCAACGACTGGCACGAGATTATAAGAATCAAGAATTTTTACTACTTCGTCGATTTTATCCTGATCCTGTCCCATAACCACGCACATGCCATCGTCTTCAACTGAAATTTCACATTCGTACTGTTCACATACATTTTTGATATTCTTGCCGCCTGGCCCAATGAAATCACCGATTCTGTCCACAGGGATAGAAGCTTGACCAATCTTCGGAGCATAAATTGAGAGTCTGTCACGATGTGCTTCTAATTCACTCTTCATTTCATTTAGAATATGAATTCGACCTTCTTTTGCTTGCTGAAGGGCTTCCCGCATAAGATCAATGGGCAGACCTTCAATTTTCAAATCCATTTGGATTGCAGTGATACCATCTTCAGAACCTGCTACCTTAAAGTCCATATCTCCCAGGTGGTCTTCCGTACCCAGAATGTCAGTTAAGATGGCATAATTGTTATCATCTTCCATTACCAGCCCCATTGCTACTCCTGCAATAGGAGTTTTTACCGGAACACCTGCGTCCATAAGAGCCAATGAGGAACCACATACTGTAGCCATAGAGGAAGATCCGTTAGATTCCAGCACTTCAGAAACAAGCCTGATAGTATAGGGAAAATGCTCAAATTCCGGCAGAGAGGGAATGATGGCTCTTTCTGCTAGATTGCCATGTCCTATTTCGCGCCTGCTTACAGAAAATTTAGGTTTTGCTTCTCCAACACTGAAAGGTGGAAAATTATAATGCAGAATATGCTTTTTATAAGACAAACCTTCAATATTATCCAGCATCTGTTCATCTCTTTTTGAGCCTAGGGTAGTTACAACAAGTGCCTGTGTTTCACCACGGGTGAACAAGGCAGACCCATGAGTTCTAGGAAGAACAGAAGTTTCAATGTCAATCTTCCTTACTGTTGTTGTGTCTCTACCATCAGCACGGGTACCTGCCAGAGTTTTGGCACGGAGATCTGCTGTTATGGCATCATCAATGATGTGAGCAATCATTCCGCCATCTTCAGGATATTCTTCTTCAAGCTGAGATATTATATCTGATTTGAATTCACGAATATCTCCATAACGATCAGCTTTATTCTTAGGGTCATTTAATGAACTGATTTTGCCCTCAATGAGCGTATGTACTTTATCATGCAGTTCCTGGTTAATTTCAGGTTCTGTAATCTCTCGTTTGGTTTTTCCACATTCTGCTACCATTTCTTCCTGCAAGGCAATAATATCTTTAATAGCCTCATGCCCGTATTGAATGGCAGTTAGAAAATCATCTTCAGAAATAAAGTTAGCTTCACCTTCCACCATGACGATTGAGTCTTTAGTTCCGGATATGATAATTTCCATATCACTTTCTTCTTTTACAGAATTTAGCGGATTTATGACAAATTCACCATTTATTCTGCCAACAGCAACAGAAGCTACCGGCCCGGCCCAGGGAATGTCTGAAATTGCCAAAGAGGCAGATGCTCCTATGGTACCTAATATATTCCCATCATTTTCACCATCAAAAGACAATACATTGATTGCCACTTGAGTCTCGTTTTTGAATCCCTTGGGAAATAAGGGGCGTAATGGCCTGTCAGTTAATCGTGCCCCAATGATTTCTTTTTCTGAAGGACGAGCTTCACGTTTAAAAAATCCACCGGGAATTTTACCTGACGCGTAAAATTTTTCCCTGTAGTCCACTGATAAGGGGAAAAATCCCCGATCCGGTTCATCACCCGTTCCAGAAGTACTGGTAACTAATACTACAGTATCTCCGTAGGTAACTAATACTGATCCGCTAGCTTGCTTAGCTAAGCGGCCAGATTCTAATGTCAGGGTTCTTCCTGACAATTCTATACTTTTCTTATTCATCTTTATCCTTTTTTCTATTTACGAATTTTTAATGTTTCTAAAACATTTTTATAACTTTCCAGATTGGTTTTACGCAGATAATGCAATAATCTCCGTCTTTTAGATACGAGAATCACCAGTCCTCTTCTGCCACTATGATCTTTTTTATTCTTTTTTAAGTGGTCAGTAATATTTCTGATCCGCTCTGTTAGAACGGCAATCTGTGTTTCAGTTGCGCCTGTATCTCCATCATTTTTACCAAATTCTTTGGTTAGTTCTTCAACTCTTTCTTTTGTTACTGACATTTTATCGTTCTCCTTATGTCTTCATTACTTTACAATGATAAACATACCTGCCTGTCTAAGTTGAGTTGTGAAATTAACTCATCTGCAGAGGTATATTTTTTTTCTTCTCTAATAAATTGTTTAAAATGGAGGATGATTGATTTATTATATAATTGGTAAGTATTTTCACCAAAAATATGTACTTCAATAGTTAAACCACCATTATCATAAAATGTGGGACGCTTTCCAATATTGCACATTCCCTGATATCTTAGTCCGTCAACTTCTGCATCTACACAATAAACCCCCATTTTTGGTACTAATTGTGTCTCAGAATCAATGTTGATATTAGCGGTGGGGAAATCTAATATTTTTCCTAATTGTGCTCCTTTTACCACAACCCCTTTCAATTCATATTCTCTACCCAGCATTGCATTCGCATCTTCAATTTTACCCTCTTTTAATAAATGCCTTATTCCCGTGCTGCTAATAGTAGATTCATTTACAGAAATTGGCTCAATGACATGCAAAACATAACCATATTCTTTCTGGCAAGATAAGAGAAATTGGCTGTTACCATCTTGATTTTTACCAAAATGATGATCATATCCAATAATAATATCCAAGGGATTAAAATATTTAATAAGATACTCTTTCAAAAAAGTACCAGCAGTAATTTGTGCAAATGAAAAATCAAATGGAATAAGCCATACATAATCAATTCCTTCCTGTTGAAGGATTTCTAACTTTTTCTCTGTGGTAATAAGTTGCTGTTTTTCATGAAATGCAGGGGTTAAAACTGTTTTTGGATGCGGATCAAATGAAATGACAACAGACGGCACAGATTTTTTATTTGCAAAAGACAATACCTGCCTGATGACAGATTTATGCCCTTTATGCAGGCCGTCAAATGACCCGATTGTCACTACGGAATTACTGAATTGTTTTACTTCTTCTAAATTCTTGCAGATAACCATGATGAAAATTTATCTGGTGTAAAACAATTAGTTCTGTTAAACTCACCTATACGGGTTCGCTGTAAAGTCTGGACATATCCTGTGGTGTCTAATGCTTCAGCAATATCTTTAGCAAGAGATCGAATATAGGTTCCCCTCCCACAATTTACTTTGATGGTAATTGATTTGGGTGAATAATCTAACAGGGAAATATCAATAATATTTACTCTTCGTTTTTCTCTGGAAATTTCAACCCCTTTTCTGGCATATATATATAACGGTTTCCCGTTTTTCTTTAATGCTGAATACATAGGAGGTATTTGTAAATACCCTCCAATAAAATTCTTAAATGAATCCTCAATAACTTTTTTACTCAACCTTGGGACAGGAGATATTTTTATTACTTTTCCTGTTGAATCAAGCGTATCTGTTTCACTGCCTAATGTTATAACAGCAATGTATTCTTTTTCTTTATCCATATAGGATTCAACTTTTTTGGTATAGGTGCCTGCACACAGCATAAGGACTCCTTCAGCAAATGGGTCTAAGGTACCTGCGTGACCAACTTTTGCCGGTTTTATTTGTCCCCTGATCTTTTTTACCACATCAAAGGAGGTCCAATCTACTGGCTTCCAAATGGGAATGACTGCATTAATCATCTTTATGGATTTTTTCGATGAGGTTGTCTATGTGTTCAGCTTGTTCAAGAGTGTCATCATAAAAAAAGCGAAATTGGGGTGTATATTTCAGCGCTAATTTTTCACTCACTAAATGACGAATATGTTGTTTTTTCACTTTTAAGATGGTTAACAGATCCTTCTTTGGAATTTTATTCTCAAGAAAACTCACAAATACTTTTGCAAGCTTCAAATCTTCCGTCACTTTAACCTGGGTTACGGTTAATAATCCGGCTTCAGGAATGAAAATGTCCGTAATGAAGATATTCCCCAGAATATGTCGGATTTCATCTCCTACCCTGTCGTTCCGCTTGAAAGGTTTATTGGTGAAAGAATCTATGCCAAACTCCTTTTCACTTCTTTAATTTCATATACTTCAATGATGTCGCCACTCTGGAAATCATGGAATCCATCAACACCTATTCCGCATTCATAGCCTTCAAGAACTTCAGTAGCATCGTCTTTGAATCGTTTTAAAGATGTGAGTTTACCCTCATGAATGACCTCACCGCCTCTATTAACACGAAGCTTTGCATTTCTAATCACTTTTCCTTCTTTTATGTAACAGCCGGCTATAATCCCGATTTTAGGGATCTTGAATTGCTCTCTCACATCTGCAAATCCCAACGCAGATTCTACTTCTTCAGGCTCAAGAAGACCTTCAAGAGCTAATTTAACTTCTTGAATTGCTTCATAAATTATGGAATAGTTACGTATCTCAACACCAATGGATTTTGACAGCATTTTTGCTTCAGGAGAAGAATTCACATTAAATGCTACAATAATTGCTCTGGAAGCTGCAGCGAGAGAAACATCAGACTCAGTAATCATCCCAACTGACCTGTGAATAATTTTCACTGATACTTCTTTGGTGGAAAGTTCCATAAGAGAGTCACTGAGTGCTTCAATAGAGCCATCCACATCACCTTTAATAATAATATCTAATTCCTGAATTTCGCCACTGGAAATTTTCTTCCCGATTTGGTCCAAAGTAATTTTTCTAAATCGGCGTTGTTCAGCTTCTCTGGTTAACTGAGCTCTTTCGTTTGCAATTTTCCGTGCTTCACGCTCATCATTAAATACGGTAAAATTATCTCCGGCTTTAGGAACTTCATCAAACCCTAAAATCTGAATAGGATCAGAAGGATACGCAGAGTTTAATCTCTGATTTCTTTCATTCATCATTGCCCGAACTTTACCATACTGATTTCCACAGATAAATACATCGCCTTTTTTTAGCGTACCCTTACTCACCAATACGGTTGCAATCGCACCAAGCCCTTTGTCCAGGCGGGATTCTATTACCGTACCCCGGGCTTCCGTTTTCTGATTTGCCTTTAATTCCAATACCTCAGACTCTAATAATATTTTGTCCAATAGCTCATCAATACCGGTTCCTTTTTTTGCAGAAATTTCCTGACATTGATATTTGCCACCCCAATCTTCAATAAGGATATTTAATTCGGCAAGAGCCTTTTTAATTTTTTCAGGATTTGCATTTGGCACATCAATTTTGTTTATCGCAATGATGATGGGTACGCCGGCAGCTTTCGCATGGTCAATGGCTTCTTTAGTCTGAGGCATCACATCGTCATCAGCTGCTACAATGATAATGACAATATCTGTTACTTGTGCACCTCTGGCACGCATGGCAGTAAAGGCAGCATGACCGGGTGTATCCAGAAAGGTTATTTTCTTGCCGGATTTGAGTTCTACTTCATAAGCACCAATATGCTGGGTAATGCCTCCTGATTCACCGGCAACCACATTCGTATCACGGATGAAATCAAGGAGGGAAGTTTTACCATGGTCAACATGCCCCATAATAGTAACAACAGGAGCTCTTTCCACGGCATTCTGTTTATCTTCTTCCGTTTCTTCATGACTGGTCTTTTCTTCGGCAAATTCATTTACTGCTTCAATTTCAAAACCAAATTCATCAGCTATCATGATAATGCTGTCCATATCCATCCGTTGGTTAATGGTCACCATCATACCAAGGCCCATACATACCATGATTACTTCTTGGGCAGAAACATCCATAGATTGCGCCAATTCATCAATAGTTGTAAATTCAGGTACTTTAATTGACTTTTTGGTTTCCTGTATTTCTTCTACAACTGGCTTTTCTTTCTTCTTAGATTTTTTCTTGCCGGACCCTTTGCCAAATTGCGGCAAAGGCTGTTTAATTTGAGGTTTTCCGGATTCTCCCGGTCTTTGGGGTCCCCGCTTTTTGGTTTGGTTTATTTTATCAGCTATATCTTGAATACTGATTTTTTTCAGTTTTCTGGGTTTCGGCGGAGATTCTCCTGTTTCCGTTGTTTTTGCTCCAGGTTTTACAGCAGAATATTTTGGAGGCGGAGTTTTCGCGGTAGAAGCAGATTGTATCTTTTTTAATTTTATTTCCGGCGTTCCATTTATCCGTTTTCTTTTACTCTCTTCAACAACTTTTTCAGGTTTCTCAACCTTTTTCTCCGTCTTTTCAGCTTCTTTCGCTATTTCAGCTTCCTTTTTCTTTTCTTCGCTAAGTACATTAGAAGCCTTTTTCAACTTGTCAGAGAGGGCAAGTTTTTCATCCTTTAGAGATGTTTTAATTTTCTTAACGGATTTTTCCGGAGTTTTTGATTTTGTCTCCTCAACTATTGACTTCTGCATTTTAGAGACTACGATTTTTCTTGCCTGCTCTTTTCTATGTCGCTCAATTTGCAGTTTATCTTTTGAAAATTCTAATAATATCTCATCATAAGTCTCAGGTGATACAGGCGCCATATGGCTTTCTGCAGGAGTCCCTTTATTTTCAAGGAATTTTAATATTTCCAGATGGGAAATATTTAATTCTTTCGCAATTTGAAAGATGCGTTTCTGTTTAGCCACTTCAGGCATAATTAATTGTTTTCCACCTCCTGTAACTCAGCTTCACTTTCTTCTTCAGATTCAACAGATTCTGTTTCCTGATTTTCAACGGCATTGGTGACTATTGTAATTAATTTGTCAACTGTTTTTTCACCAAACCCCTTTAAGGTAAGTAGATCGGCACGATCAGTATTTAGAAAATCCGTTGCAGTATAGATTTCACTTTTCCCCAGGGTTTCTATATATTTCACAGAAATTCCAGGAATTTCATCTAAATATAATGTGATATCCGTTACCCCCTCATATTCAGATTTCTTCACGGCATCAATGGTATATTCAGTTACGCTTGAGGCAAGTTTTATATTCTGTCCGTTTTTTCCAATGGCAATTGGCAGTTCTTCATCCTCAAAAACAGCCACTACATAGGGGCGATCTTCATCTATATATAAATTGATGGGTTTTGCAGGAGCTAAAGCTCTACTGATCAATATTTCTGGTTTATCACTCCAGTTGATAATGTCTATTTTTTCTCCATTTAGCTCACGCACGATGGATTGTATTCTGCTTCCGCGCATACCAACACAAGCTCCCACTGCATCAATGCGTCTGTCAGAAGAGTAAACCACAATTTTACTTCTGTCCCCGGGAACACGCCTTGCAGCCTTTACCTCAATAATTTCATCCTCAATTTCAGGAATTTCTTTTTCAAATAAACGCTTTAAGAATAAATCATCAGATCGGGAGATAATAATTTCAGGACCTCTACTGGAAAGTTCCACATCTATGATAATACCCCTGATAGTTTCGCCTCTGCGGAAGCGATCATTTGGCATTTGCTGAGATTTTGGCATAATAAATTCAGCACCACTGGCAGCATTGATAAATATTTGGTCACGCTGAATCTGGTGAACATTTCCAACTACGATTTCACCAATTTTACTGGAATATTCATCAAAAACGGACTGTCTTTCAATATCCCGTATCTTCTGAACCATATGCTGTTTTGCTGTATTTATGAGACGACGCCCAAAACCATCAGGATTTAAAATCTTGATATAAGGATCACCGGTCTCAAGGTCAGAATACTCCTTTTTAGCTTCATCAATATGGATATCTTCTACAGGATCAACGACTTCATCAACAACAGTCATTTCCTGATAAATTTCAATTTCTCCCTTTTCCATATTAACGATGACAGAAAAGTTTTCTCTTTCCTCCCCATATTTTTTATGGATAAGGGTCATAAAAATATCTTCAATGATTGTACTTAAGTTTGTACGATCAATATTTTTCTCTTTAGCCAGTGCGGAAAAAGCTTCAATGATTTCCTTATTAATCAATTTAAACCTCTGTTATAATAAAATGTGCTAAGAATCTTCTATAAAATAAGAAAGTGGGAGTTTACCCCACTTTCCGCTGGTGAAAATTTACCTTGTCTCCTTCAGGTTTTACAAGAATTATATACCCAGTTTAAAATTGAGATATGCCTGCAACTCCTCGGCGGTATTTTTTATGGTAAAATCTATATCATCAGAATTTAAAATTGACTCTAATGTGGCAGCTGCATCCTGATAATTTTCAAGGGCAATATCAGCTATGGCAATATCCATTCCAAATTTTTGTTTAAACCCGTCTTCTGCAACTGTTGATTGTGCTTTTTTATAAAATGATTTCGCTTTTACAGGATTACTTTCAAGTTCAAGGTCGCCCTGTAATTTATAATATGCAGCTTTAACCACCGGGTCATTAATTGAAATGTGATGATTTTCTAATAATTGATATACTGCTTTTTTATCTGCATCTGTGACGGCTTTATCAATGGCATTGTTCAACAAATACATTAAAGCCTGAACAGCCCCCGGTGTGTTAGGGTAATCATCTAATACTCGTTCAAATTTTACCATAGCTTCATCTATATTACCATTGATAAAAATGTTTTGTGCTATACCTGATAAATGGGAAGCTTCTTCAATTTTAATACTGTCCGTACGGTTCATATAACTGAATCCTCCGATGAGTATTGCTATTCCTGCGAGAAAAGACAATACTTTTTCCTTATTATCTTTTGTATATTGAACGCCTTTTACTATATTCTCTCTGACAGGGTCATGTCTGATTTCCTGTTTTTTCATTGTACTCCCTTAATTTAGATTTTCAATTTTAATGGTAAATCTTTTTCGTTAAATCTTAATTATTATTTTTTCTATTAATATCTATAATGTTTTGTACCCTCGCCCCGAATCGAACGGGGAGCCTTTCACTTAGGAGGCGAACGCTCTATCCTATTGAGCTACGAGGGCGTATTATTAAGTGTAAATTATAAATCACTACTATCTAAATATCATTAACTGTTGACGAAAGCGCTGTATTGCTGATCCATTGTAACTGAGTTTAAAAACAAACATAGATTCATAATAGATTGGCAAATTACGGGCGGAAATTTATACATAATTACAATTATACTTTTATACTTTTCCACGAACCTGTACTGACTTTCATTGCCATAATAATTGCAAAGGGGATAATCCATGCAGAAAAGCCATACCATGCACCAATAACACCAAGATCGAAGTGAATTGCCAGAATATATGAGGCGGGTAAAAATAAAAGCCAACAGCTCGCCATATTTATTGCGGCAGGAAAACGTGTATTACCTGCACCGGTGAGTACAAAAAACAAAGTTAATCCAATTGCGTCAAAATATTGAAGAAAGCCAATTATAACTAAGCAGGGGATACCCATACTGATAATTTGCTGATCATCTGAGAACACCGGTATAACCCAATGGGGAGCAAATATGAATACTAACCCCATTGTACCCATAATGAGCAAAGACCATCCCAGGGCACTCCAAACAGCCAATTCCGCTTTGAATGGTTTTTCTTCACCTAAATATTTACCCACCAAGGTAGCTGCTGCCATCCCTACCCCTACTGCAGGCATAAAAGAAGCATGGGCAATATTCAAAATTACTTCTGAGGTGGCTAATTCCAAGGTTCCCACTGTACCAATAATTTTATAAAATAATGCAAAGCCAATCATAGAGATGACCTCCTGTGCTCCTACAGGAAAACCAAGCTTTATTTGTTGTATCAAATTGGATGAGGAAAATTGAAATTTATTGGGTTTATACATGTTTATCTTTTTTTGAAAGATATGAAATACATATTGGAGTACCATCCAACCAGAAGCTATAACCGTTGCAATGGCTGCGCCCTTTACCTGCCAGGCAGGAAAGTCATACCATTGCCACAATACCGCCAGCCATGGAAGGTTTATATTATTAAAAAACTGTGAAACCCCCTCAGTACCATAAATAAGTCCTGCATTGAGATACACATTAATAATATTTGATATAATGGTTACCTTCATGTGGATTTTAGTTTCTTCAACTCCGGTGTAAAATCCCTGAAAAGCAAAACCGGTGAGAACAAAGATCACACCGGTAAATCCATATTGCATATATTCCGTACAGATGGGAATCACCAAAGGATCAAATAAAAATAAAGTAGAAATCATTTCAGCATAATATATTCCCAAAATAGTTGCAGGAAGCCCTATTGATAATGCCAAAATCACCCCATTATGAAGAGCATGACCACATTCAGGAAATAACTTTTGGCCAAGTCTTCTGGCAGTGACAGTTTGTACTCCGGTACGCAATCCGATTCCCATAGACATAATGACCCACAATAGCAATGAGCCCATTCCGGTAGCTGCAAGGGCTACCGCTCCTAATCTGCTCACCATTGCCATATCCGCTAATCCCATAAATACCCTGCTTAAATTACTGAATATTATAGGGACAGCTAAAATGAAGATTTCCTTTGATATATGTTTATCAAATTTAGAAATTTTCATCGTAGCAGGTTAAAAATTTGAGAGTTGTGAAGGAAGTGAAAAGAGATCAGTTTTCTTTTACAAATTGGAGCAATTCATCAGGGAAGTCAACTTCTAACAAGAGCAATGCCTGCCCATGGGTTTTTCCTTGTGCATCATTGATGAGAGATTCAGAACCGCCACCGCCTAAACTATCACCTAAGATAAAATTCAATGCCAGGAGATTATCCATTTCATATCTGATAATGTCCCCCTTTGCAATGGACTTGAAATGATTTTTAATAAGCTGAGAAGTGAGATTTGTTTTTGCCCAGGCGTAAATTTCTGGTGAAGTAAATAATAATCCTGCATTAGAATGTGCACCTTTGTCCCCAGATCGTGCGTGAGCAATTTGTTGTAATTTAATTTTCATATAATCAAGCGTAACCGTTAAAATAATGAATTAATTTCAATTATTATTCTATAAAACATCCACAGTGGTGTGAACGAATTCCTTAGGAATGAGGGCAGGCCAGTAGGCAACAATCTCTTGTGCCTTGGGTCTCCCACCTGAGAATCCTGTTACTCCCGGAGGGCCACTGGTTATCACTGGTGCAATTTCTTTACCAAACCGATTAACCTTGTCTTTATTCTGATCTCTTACACCTAATCTTAGGACTACCTCATTTATTTGTTCGGGTTGAGCATTAATTTCGCCATGACAGGAGGAAACTCCTAAAAATTCAGTGGAAGTATCTTCAAATGTATATCCCGCTTTCGAAAGTCTTTCCCAAATAATTTGAGCGGTCAGTTTGGCTTTTTCAAGGGCATCTGGTCCTGAGATGGTGAGCTGCCCTGACGCCTTATATCCGGCAAAGTATGAAATAGAGACTTTATAGGTGTCTGTAGCCTCAAATCCTTTTACATTTTCAACAGAAACACGGTTCTTTTCTTTATCAGTTAAATTGAATGAGGTAAAATCCACACAGACATCAGGGGAGATATAATGTGCAGGGTCTCCCATTTCATACAAAATCTGTTCCCCAACTGTTTCGCGATTTACAAGTCCTCCCGTCCCTTTGTGTTTGGTGATACAGAATTGTCCGTCAGCTTGCATTTCAATAATTGGATATCCTACTCCTGCTAAATAAGGCACGGATTTCCAGTCTGAATAGTTTCCACCGGTACATTGTGCCCCGCATTCCGTAATATGCCCTGCGAGAGTCCCTGATGCCAATAAATTAAAATCAGTTTCTTTCCATCCATATTCATAAATACATGGTCCTAAAGCTAACCCCGGGTCAGAGACTCGTCCTGCCAATACTATTTGAGCTCCTTGTTCCAATGCTTCTGCTATAGTGAAACTGTTGATATACACATTGGCAGAATATACCTTATCAATAATTGAATCAATAGACTCACCTGTATCTATATTTTTAAAATCAATCCCCTTGCCAATTAATGCTTTAAGATCAGGAAAGATATCGTCACCCTGAATCACACCAATTTTTATATTCTTCCCTGAAGCAGCAGCCAGTTCAATCAATTTTTCTCTGCAAGACTGGGGATTCACTCCACCTGCGTTGGTGATGACTTTAATCCCTTTTTCAGTTATTTCTGGGAGAATTCGCTTTACCATATCCAGAAAATCTCTTGCATACCCTGCCTGGGGATTTTTTAATTTCTGTCTCTGCATTATGGAAAGGGTAACTTCAGCGAGATAATCTAATGTGAGATAATCTAATGGTCCTCCCTTTGCAAGATGGACAGGGGCATCAATTGAATCACCCCAAAATCCCTGCCCGTTTCCAATCCTCACTATCCTTTTCATACTTGTAAGACTCCAAATTTTGGTTCCGGCATTTTAGGTTGGTGTGCAGTTATTTTGAGCGTTTTTATGAGGACATTCCGTGTTTCACGAGGATCAATGATTTCGTCAATCCACAGGCGTGCAGCAGCATATCTTGGGTCTGATTGTAAATCATATTTTTCTTTAATTTTTGAATATAGCTCATTTTTTGTTTCTTCGTCAACTTCTCCCATTTTTGCCAACTTAATCTGAGTGAGGGTTCTGGCTGCCTGGTCACCTCCCATTACAGCAATTTTTGCAGAGGGCCAAGCGAACATGAATCGCGGATTATACGCCCTTCCTGATAAGGCATAATTTCCGGCTCCATAACTGCCGCCAATTACCAGAGTTATTTTGGGGACTACTGAATTGCTGACAGCATTCACCATTTTTGCGCCATCTTTCGCAATTCCACCCCATTCAGCAGTTTTCCCAACCATAAACCCATTCACATCATGAATAAAAAGAAGAGGAATTTTATCTTGATTACAATTCATAATAAATCTCGCTCCTTTATCAGCAGAGTCTGAGTAAATGACTCCCCCCATTTGCATTTCACCCAATTCCGTACGGGACATTACCCGCTGATTGGCGACAATACCGATATTCATACCTCCGATTTTTGCTGTTCCGCATAAGAGAGATTTACCATAGGTTCTTTTAAACTCATTAAATTCACTTCCATCCACAATGCGTGCAATAATCTCTCTCACATCATATTGTCCGGGTACTTCAGGATTAAACACACCGATAATTTCCTTTGAATCCAATGCAGGTTCTTTTGAATCAGAAGCAATAAATGCAGAATGTGCTTCAAGATTCATTGTTGACATAACTGATTTAATTCGCTTAATCCCTGCCAAATCATCATTTTCATGATAGTCAGCTGTACCACTGATAGCACTATGGGTGTTGGCTCCTCCTAATGTTTCTGTATCTATTTCCTGACCAATGGCAGCTTTTACCAAAGCAGGTCCGGCCAAAAACATACTGGCTCCCTCCACAATGATATATTTATCACACATAACCGGTAAATAGGCTCCACCTGCTACACAGGGGCCCATGACCGCAGCGATTTGTGGAATTCCCAATGCAGATAATCTGGCATTATTATAAAAAATCTTTCCAAAATGACCTTCATCGGGAAACACCTGATCTTGCAGAGGTAAAAAGACGCCTGCAGAGTCGACGAGATAAATAATTGGAAGATTATTTTCCAATGCAATTTGTTGTGCTCGAAGTGTCTTTTTCAAAGTGACTTCAAAATATGCTCCTGCTTTTACGGTAGCATCATTGGCAACAATGACCACTTCATTTCCTTGAACTTTTCCAATACCTGTGAGTGTACCTGACGCAGGAGGGCTTCCATATTCATCGTACATCTTCCAGGCTGCAAATATTCCTAATTCAAAAAAGTGACTGTCACCATCAATTAAATGGTCTATTCGTTCTCTGGCTGTCAGCCGCTTTTTATTATGTTGTTTTTCGATGGCAACTGCACCGCCGCCTAATTTTATAGCGTTTATTTCTTCACGATAATTGGACAGAATTTCTAAATATGCATTCGTGTTAGCAGTAAATTTGTCCTGATTCCATTCCTTTGCGGGAGTCCCAATCCTATCCATCAGTCCACCTCCCCATTTTATCATATTTAGTTATCCGGTTTGAAATTAATTCTTCCGGGCTGTATTTCTGTAAATCAGATACAGCTGAAATGACAGCCTCTTTTAAAATGAAAGCAGACTGATCATAATTCTGATGGGTTCCGCCTAATGGTTCCTCCAATATTTCATCTGCAATTCCCAGTTCTTTTAAATCTTTCGCAGTCACCATCATTGAATCAGCTGCTTCTGATGCGCGGGATGCATCTCGAAATAGAATTGATGCACATCCTTCAGGTGAAATGACAGAATACCAGGTATTTTCAAAACAGAGCAGTTTATCTGCAACTCCCACTCCCAATGCACCTCCTGAAGCACCTTCACCGATCACCACAGAAACTATGGGCACCCTAAGTCGAGACATTTCAAATAAATTTCTTGCTATAGCCTCAGCCTGTCCGCGCTCCTCAGCCCCAAGTCCCGGATATGCTCCCGGTGTGTCTATTAGGGTGAGTACAGGAATTTTATATTTTTCCGCTAATTTCATAAGTCGAAGTGCTTTCCGATAACCCTCAGGACGCGCCATTCCAAAATTTCTGTGGAGCTTTGATTTTGTTCCTCTACCCTTTTCTTGTCCTATAATGAGTATTTTTAACTCATCTATTTTTGCTATACCGCAAATTATAGCAGGATCATCAGAAAAATATCTGTCACCATGCAATTCAAACCAATAATTGGTCATACGATTGATAAAGTCTGAGGTATAGGGCCGCTTTGGATGGCGGGCAAGCTGAACCCGTTCCCATCGAGAGAGGTTGGCGTAAATACGATTTTTTTCTGCTGCTAATTGTTCCTCCAACTGATGAATGCCATCCGTAATATCCATACCGGTTTTTATTCCTGTAGAACGCAGTTCATCAATTTTATCTTGAATTTCCCTTAAGGGTTGTTCAAAATCCAGGGTATATACTGACATTATATTTTTATGATGGATTTAATTAAAATTTCTAAATCAAATATTACTGAATAATGCATGGCATAATACTGGTCATAAAAGCGTGGATCTTTAGCATTTGATTGAGTAACCTGAGAGAGCCCTGTAATCCCCGGCTTAATCATAAGTCCGGGATCTTGTAAATCTGCACTTATCATTTCAGAACCAACAATACTCATATCTCCCTTCAATACTTGCATGAGTTGCGGTAGCATCCTCAAAATACGATTGGGGGTATTATATGTATAAATAAATATACATGCACTCCGGACTGTCCAAATTTTTTTTCTCAACACCTTACCTGATAGCAAAAAGAAAATATGTATGGGTAAAGTAATCAATAGAATTAAAGAAGCAATCAGGCGGTCAAATGATCTTTTTGTGAAAAAATGTAGTTTATTGAAAATGGGAAATTCAATATCCAACAGAGGCACACCTGGAATTTCTTCGATAAACCCCTTCCCTATGAGCATTTGCTGCCCTTTTGGAACTAATTTAAAGGCAACTTTACTCCCTTTAACTTTTTCCATAAGTTGAATTATTTTTTTTATACCCAGAAGCTCCCCGGGAATAATAATTTCATGCAGTTGATAATTTGAGACTATCCCCTGAATATCTTTTGATCTTCCCAAAACCTGATATGTTGAATTATTCAACTTTTTTTCACCAATATAACCCAGCAGCTGAATACCCGATTGGGGAGCATTTGAAATTGCTTCTCCTATTTTTGTAGATATTTCTCCATTCCCATAGACTGCCGCATTGCGCGTGAATAAGGGGGATTGTTCCAATACCTGTATTTTCCTGAATTTATACAATAGATACACCATTATTCTCCAAGACGCCGTAAAAAATGCAATGTTCAGACAAGATATTACAAGCACTGCTCTTGAATAGGCGAAAAATTCAAATAAATAGGTAGTAGTTGCAGCAATAAAAAAAGACACACCTGCTGTAAATATGGCTCTAACATAAGACATTATATTTTTATGATATAATTTTAAAAATATTGATACAAGGTACCATGAAACAGAAATATCCAAAAGCAGAGGCCAATAGGTAAACACATTAATTTCTGACATGGGAGTTCCATAGTACAACCTAAACCAGAAAACGGATGCAATAATAAATCCCCCAGTTATGGAAACGGCATCCAAAAAGGCTGCAATCGTGTGAGTGGTTACAGATTTCAGGTAGGCTGTCAGTTGATGAAGATAGCTGCCAAGAGAGACTATTGGCTGCATGATTCTCCAGGACAAACGGTCTTTTCTGTGTTTTTTATAGAAATTTCGTAATGCAGAATAGAAGATTGTAACCATATCCATTGGTGCATTTTTTACTGACTCACCTTTGTAATGAATGATGGTAGTATTGGGATTATAGACTATTTTATAACCCAATTTTGATATCCGGTAACTGAGATCCAAATCTTCACCATACATGAAAAATGATTCATCAAAATATCCCACCTTGTCTAAGATTTCCCTTCTTATCATCATGCAGGAACCGGAAACAGCTTCTACTTCATGTATTTCATTTTCATCAAGATATGTTAAATTGTACTTTCCAAATCGACTGTTTTTTGGGAATAATTTGCTCAATCCCGTAAGCTTATAAAAGGCAGACTGTAAACCAGGAATGCTCCGTTTGCAGGCCAATTGCAAACTACCATCAGGATTTACGATTTTTGGTCCCAAACAGCCAATTTCGGGGTGAGTATCATAATATGTCAGCAATGTTGAGAGGGAATCGTGACTCAATAATGTGTCAGGATTTAAAATGCAGACATATTTGCCTTTGGCTATTTTGATACCCTGATTTACCGCCTTTGCGAAACCAACATTCTCCAAATTATGGTTCACCTTAACCTGAGGAAATTCGTCTTTTACTATTTGGTATGAGTCATCAAATGAATAATTATCTATGACAATTACTTCATATGTATTGATCTCATCAGATTGAAAAATACTCTGCAAACATTGACGGAGATATCCGCCAACATTATAGCTTACAATTATTATGGATAAATTCAATAAATTCGAAAGAGTTTTCTTATGAGTAATTTAGGAACCATCCAAATGGCTTCGATAACAATTCCTCTATTCATTTTAGACTCACCAACCGTTCTGTCTGTGAATACAATGGGAATTTCTTTTATTTGAAATCCTTTAATCCATGAGAGGAAATTTATTTCAATTTGAAATGAGTAGCCCTCTGAATGAATAGCATTTAGGTTTATTGCCTGCAGTACCTTTTTTTTGAAACATTTGAATCCGCCTGTTGAATCAGTGATGGGAAACCTGATAACAAACCGGGCATACCAATTAGCCAGATAACTTAAGATGAGCCTGCGCATTGGCCAATTCACCACATTCACGCCCACAATATATCGGCTGCCCACCACTACCTCTGCACCTTCTTTTGCAGTTTCGAACATTCGGGGTACATCTTCAGGATTATGGGATAAATCTGCGTCCATCTGTACTATTAAGTCATAGCCCTTGTCCAATGCCCATTTGAATCCACAGCAATAGGCAGTACCAAGACCAAGTTTTCCTTCCCTTTCAATAAGATTGATTTTTGAGTTTTCCAATGCTAATTCTTTAACAATAATACCAGTCCCGTCAGGAGAATTATCATCTATGATGAGAATATCTACGTCTTCTGCTACTGCAGAAAGTTGACTAATAAACTCACGAATGTTTTTACTCTCGTTATAGGTTGGAGATATGATTAGTTTTTTCATTATAGCAAGCGTTTTAATCTTTTCAGATTATACTCAGTGGATTGTACGGTTAAATTAGCATTCTTTTCTATTTTTGTAGTTTTTAGTCCGCTATGTTTTGGTCTTTCCGCAACATAATTGGGAATATTCTTTGCAAGCTGAGCCGTACTCACCGGTGAGATTAATGATGTATCCATTTTAAAATTTTTTGCTATATTGAGCGCAAATTCATAGCGGCTCAGGAAGTCTTCACTCCCTACATGAAATACACCTTCACATTTCATTACCATTGCCTGGAAAATGGCTTTTACAAATTCACTTATTAAAGTGGGATTTGAAACTTGATCATCCACCACTGCAATTGGCTTGTTCTTCAATAATGATGTGTAAACCCATGCGAAAAAATTACTCTTGCAGAATAAATCTTCACTAAACAGAACATTACCTCTAAAAATGAGATGTTTTCTCTGTGCCCCTCTTAATAAATTTTCAGCTTCTAATTTGGTTTTTCCATAATAATTTACAGGGAAGGTGTGATCAGTTTCTGCATAGGGCCCATCTTTCCCATTAAAGACATAATCTGAAGAAATTTGGACAATACATGCGTCCTTCTCAGAAAATTGAATGAGATTCCGCAGCCCATTTACATTCACATCGTGTGCTTTGTCCTTTTGTATTTCACATCCATCCACATTGGTATATGCTGCACAATTAATGATAATGTGTGGTTTAAATTCTCCAAGGATAGAGTTGACTGTACTTCTATTTGCAATATCTAAAGATATTACATTTCGTTTCTTTTTTGCTGCTGAGGAAGGTTTTCGAGCCGTTGCAAGAAGCTCATATTTTTCTGCAAATTGAAATTGGATTGCCTTCCCTAATTGACCTTCCGCACCAGTGATGAGTAGTCTTTTTGCCAATTAAAGCTTTGCACCATTATTTTTGAATTCTGTGAGTTTACCTCTAACTGCATTATTATTAAGAGAAATAATCTCAGCGGTGAGAATTGCTGCATTTATAGCCCCAGCTTTTCCTACTGCCATGGTAGCAACTGGTACTCCTTTTGGCATTTGCACCGTTGACATGAGTGCATCAAGTCCGTCTTCTATTCCACCACCGAGGGGAATACCAATTACAGGCAGCGTAGAGTGTGCCTTCAATGCACCAGCCAGATGTGCTGCCATGCCTGCAGCTCCAATGAGCACACTATAACCATTATCCCTTGCAGATGTTGCAAATTCAGCCACTTGGGCAGGATTTCGATGGGCAGACATAACCCGTAAGTCCATTTCAATATCAAAATAGTCAAAATATTTTTTTGAAGCTTCTATGGTTGCTCTATCAGTTTCTGAACCTATAAGTATAGCAGCTTTCCCATTCATTTATGTATTTCCTTTCTTGTGTATTGTTTTAGCTATGATTTCTAATTGTTTTAATAACATTAATTTTTCTCGACCCGGATAGTTGACAAATCCACTAACTAAAATTACCTCATCAGATGAATCAGTATCAAATATATAAACAAAAAACGGACCTCCGCTTTCACTTTCACCGTGTTCATACATTCCTCTTATCAGTGGAATAGATTTATCACCCATTTTAACTTTGTCATTTTGTTTGAAATATTGACTGATAGTAATTTCAGGAATATGGATACTAAAATCAGTCTCTAATTGTATCCAGGCAGACGCAGGGTTTAAGTACAACTCTCTATTTGATTTATGCAAAGTTAACCAGCGATACGGATATCCTCTGCCGGTCCAAATGAATTGTTTCAAGGAGTCACGGCGAATTTCCTGAAAGTCGGGTTGAAAATCAAGGGTATAGCCCAAAAGCAGAGCTGTTGATGCAGACAACTCTTCATTAATACCGTGCTTATAAACGTTTGTAGTCATCTTATTATTAAAGGAGTTTTGGTATTGAGAGAAAATCCAGGCACCATTACTTTCAATTTCTTTCTGAAGTGCAATACCATCTACACTATGAAGCCCTGTAACGATTTGTTGGTTAGCATACAGGTTTTCCAAATTAAATATGGAATGATAAATATTTTGCGATAACAACAATTTTTGCATAAGTAAATCACCTGTAGAATCCGCAGGATAATCCAGTGATATAATAAGCAAATTTGCAAAATGCTTATATTCTTCTAACTGCCAGGGCGATTTATAGATTAGTTTAAATTCATATTCTTTCTGAGGAGTATTTATGTAGGTAGAAAAAAGTTCTCCAAGTAAAGGTTCACAATAGGGTTTATCTTCCGGAGATACAAAAATGAAAATTTCATTTTCAACTCCTTTAGCATCAGGCTTGAATGAACATGAGACTACTATGTACAGCAACATAATTATTGCTTTTGACATAATAATAGAATTGAGGATGAATATTTAGGTCCACGAATTGCTGTATAAATCCAAGCATATAGGGTAATAAAAAAAGCCTTGATTAACTTAATGGGATTTAAGGGGGTGAGAGATAAGAGAATATTATATGGTGCATCCTGAAACATGGAATATTTTCTTATAACCGTTAATTTATATTTTTCACATATGTCTTCAAGTGATTGCAGGTTAAAATGGTATAAATGGCGGGGAGCATCATAAGGTGCCCATGCACTGCGGAAAATTTTTCTTTCAGGAGCATTTAAATTGGGAACTGCAATTGCTGCAACTCCGCCCTCAACTAATTTTTCAGAAATGTAAGTAAAAACAAAATCTACATCATGGATATGTTCAAGAGAATGCCACAAGGTAATTACACTGAATTCCACATCATCGGGAATTTGTTTTACATGTCGATACGATTGGATAGTATTTGATATTAAGGTGCGTTTAATGGTTGAATGGTCATCTTGAAAATACACATACCAGTTTTTTTCAGCCATATAATTAGCAAATTCACCTTGCCCACCACCTATGTCAAGAAGAAAGCCGAGTTCCTCAAAGGGTAGAATTTTTCTATACTTCCACTTTAAAGTTACAGTTTGGACAAATTTATATACGCTGTCCCATACATTCCCTTGCTTTTCATGGTGGGGGTCATAATCAGGTACATTGTAATAATTTTGTATTTCTGTCTGAGTAGGACGAGGATTGAGAAAAACGAAGCCACAGGTACATCTTACAAGGTGAAATGTATTTTCATTTTCTCCTAATCTGTCAAAGACTGTTTCAAAAGGAGATTGTGACTGTTTCCCGCAAATAACACAATCAATACTTTCCATTGAAACAGATCAGGATTCCTTTACGGAAGAATATTTTGCTTCTCTTCTGAATTTCCACATAAACCAGGTTCCTACCGCCATCATGATAATTGATATAAGTTGGGCACCCGATAAATCAAATATATACTTCGTATTGGTACGAATAAATTCAACCATAAATCGAGCAAAGCCTGCAAGAAAAAGATATTCAAACATCAGTTCACCACTAAAATCCTGATGTTTTTTTCTGTAGCGCAGAAAAAAGAAAATGGATAAATAAGCCGTCATTTCATAAAGCTGTGTTGGATGAACAGGAATTGTAGTGGGAGGCAGCCCATTGGGGAAGGTACACGCCCAGGGTACATTTGTTGGAATGCCATAATCATCACCAACCAAAAAACAACCAATTCTGCCAATTCCATGTCCCAATGCTAAAAAGGGTGCAACCCAATCTGCAACCTGGAGCCATTTTAATTTTTTCTTATGTAAATATAAACTTACAGCCAGCATTCCTCCCATGAGACCGCCTAAGAAAACCAACCCTGCTCCAAAATTTTGAATTCCATCAGCAATACGAGATGCGGAAAAGGTGAATATTCCTGCAATTATATTTACCAGACCGGTGATATTGTTTGCAGCTTCCCCAGTCGGGATGGTTTCAATTAGATAGTATATTTTAGCACCCAAAATACCACCAATGGCAGCTCTGAAAGTAATATCTTCTGCAATAATTGGATCAAAACCATCTGCAACTACATCTTTCTTCAGCAGGTAATTTCCTAACAAAAACGCTACTACCATCATCACTCCGAAAGATGATATGACAAATGGTCCAAGTTCGAAAAGTACAGGATACATTTAATTTTCCCTTTTAATCAATTTTTGTAAAATCAAGCGTGATCTAATATAATCGGCAGACTAATAATTGCCATATCATAAAATATATGGGTATAAACTACAATACCCAACCCTCTTGCAATATACAATGCTCCCAAAAATATTCCTGCTATACTGCGCAGGATAAATCCTTTATAAGTGAAGATATCACCATATTGTCCGATATAATGAAATAATGAGAAAAGTACAGCGGAGATGAATATTGCAATACACACAGAAAAGAATTGTGAATATCCCATTCCTAATTCAATAAGGAAAGAGACTAAAGCTATTGCCCCTGCCCGAAATAATAACTCCTCCCATATTCCTGCACCAATTGCCAGATAAAATTGTTCAGGAATCACATTTCGCTGCATCACAGAAAGAATCATATTTTCAGAGAAACTCATCACCATGATAAAGCCTGTGGTCCAAATTAAACTCTCAAGAAACATAAAAACCAAAAATGAGATTTTTAATCTTCCTTGTTCAATTACAGATCGGTTATACCAGAGCATCACCAAGAATATCATGATCAGGAGAGCACCATAAACTATTTCTGATAAATTCCCAAACCCAAAAAACAGTTGCCGTAGAAATACATCTGCACCATTTCTAATTTCATAAGAAGATTCAAAATACTGTATCCAACACATACTTTCATATAAAAATAGCATGGGGAGTATAAAAAGTATCGAATAGAAAATATTACCCGTTGTTTTCCAGTAGGACAGTGTTAGATATTTATCAGTCATTGTCCATTTTTAATACGGCTAAGAATGCTTCTTGAGGCAGCTCTACAATCCCCACTTGTTTCATTCTTTTTTTACCTGACTTCTGCTTTTCTAATAATTTTCGTTTCCGGGTTATATCTCCGCCATAACATTTTGCAGTTACATTTTTTCTGAATGCTTTCACCGTTTCGCGGGAAATAATCTTACTGCCAATTGATGCCTGTATGGGAATTTCAAATTGTTGACGATGAATTTCCTTTTTCAATTTCTTACACAGAATTGATCCCTGCCGAAATGCGTTATCACGGTGTACTATAATGCTAAGGGCATCTACAACTTCTCCGGCAATTCGTACATCCAGTTTCACCAAATCACCAGATTTATCTTCAGTTATTTCGTAATCAAAGGAGGCAAATCCTCTGCTGGTGGACTTCAATTTTTCAAAGAAATCATAAATAATTTCACCAAGTGGCATATCAAATATGAGTTGTACCTTCTCCTGAGAAAGATAATTAGTTGATCTATATACCCCTCTCTTACTCATACACAACTTCATAATCCCGCCAATGTGTTCAGATGGTGCAATTATTTCAGCCTTTATATAGGGTTCAAATATGCAGTCAATATCACTGGCTGAAGGTAGTTCAGTTGGATTATCAATTTGGATATGATCGCCATTTTTCATATTCACCTGATAGCTTACATTGGGGCTGGTAGTTATCAGATTCATATCAAATTCCCTTTCCAGTCTTTCTTGTACAATTTCCATATGCAATGGACCCAAGAAGCCACATCTAAATCCAAAGCCTAAGGCAGTTGATGTATTGGGCTCAAAGGAAATGGCAGCATCATTCAGTTGTAATTTTTCAAGACTGGTGCGTAAATCTTCATAATCCTTTGAATCAATGGGATACATTCCACTAAAGACCATAGGTTTGACTGGTTGATACCCGGGGAGAGGGGATTCAGCTAAATTTGACTTCACAGTCAGAGTGTCCCCCACACTGACTTCTGAAACATTTTTAATATTAGTGACCACATAACCAACATCCCCTGCTTCTAATCTTTTTACAGGGATTTTATCCATCTGCAGCACCCCCACTTCTGTAATTTCATGTGTCCCGGGTTTAGCGAAATACTGTGTTGTCATACCTCGTTCCAAGTATCCATCCACAATACGGACATAAGGGACAACACCTCTGAACTGATCGAATGTTGAATCAAATATGAGAGCGCGTGTTCCTTTATGACTTGTTGTGACTGGGCAGGGGATGCGATGTATAATAGCATTCAAAATATTTTTCACTCCAGTTCCTTTTTTGGCAGAAATCTGAATTATTTCTTCCCGTTCACATCCAAGGAGGTCTATCATTTGATTGATAGCAGATTCAGGGTCAGCTCCCGGTGCATCAATTTTATTGATGACGGGGATAATCGATAAATTCGCATTTGCAGCAAGGTATGCATTGCTAACCGTTTGTGCCTCAACCCCCTGAGAAGCATCTACCAAAAGAAGGGCACCCTCACAGGCTGCAAGACTTCTTGAAACTTCATAAGCAAAATCAACATGACCGGGAGTATCTATAAGATTTAACTTGTATGAAATGTTATCTGTATGATTATACTGCATTTGAATTGGATGAGATTTAATGGTTATACCTCGTTCCCGCTCTAAGTCCATATCATCCAGTACCTGGGACTGCATCTGCTTTGCTGATAAAGTCTGTGTAATTTCTAACAGACGGTCAGCAAGAGTAGATTTCCCATGATCAATATGGGCAATTATGCAGAAGTTTCTGATAATCTCAAGATTCATGAAATTTGGATTAATTATGAAAAGGGTAAATTAACGGTGATTAATCACCGGTAAAATTAGGCTTACGCTTTTCAATAAATGCAGATAAACCTTCTTTTGTGTCTTGAGTATCGAATAAAGATGAAAATTCTTCCTGTTCGATTGATAGACCCTCATTCAGGGTGACTTCAAGCCCTTTATTGACAGAGGCTATAGTTTTAGAAATTGCTGTGGGAGCGTTGGAAGTTATTTTTTCAGCAATTTTCAGTACAGACGGCATTAATGTTTCCTGTGGAAATACTTTATTTACTAAACCGATTCCAGCAGCATCATCAGCTGAAATTGAATTTCCTGAAAGAAGAATTTCCAAAGCTAATCCTTTGCCAACAATGCGTGGTAGTCTTTGAGTTCCGCCAAATCCTGCTATTAGACCCAATCCGACTTCCGGTTGACCAAACAGAGCATTTTCGGAGGCATAACGAATTTGGCAGGCAAGGGCAAATTCGCAGCCGCCACCTAATGCGAAGCCATTCACTGCTGCAATTACCGGTATATGCAATGTCTCAATTTTAACCGTTAGGTCTTGCCCTAATTTTGAAAACTGTATTGCTTCCTTTGTATTCATTTCAGCCATCTCTTTGATATCAGCACCTGCAATAAATGTTTTTTCGCCCTGTCCTGTGAGAATAACGGCTCTAATAGAATTATCTTCTGCAACTTCGTTAACAATCCCGGATAACTCCTCTAATACTGTCTGATTCAACGCATTATATTGATCCGGCCGATTAATAGTTATAATTGCAATATGTTTATTATTTTCAAGGGTTACTACACTCATTTTCTCCAAAAGCTCCTGCTAAAAAGTACCATTACTGTAAAAATTTCTAAACGCCCCAACAACATGCAAAAGCTGGTAAGCCATTTTGCAAAGTCAGTTAATCCGCCCCAGTTATCCGTGGGACCAATTGCACCAAGACCAGGGCCTATATTTCCTATTGCAGATGCTGATGCTGTAAGGGCCGAGGTCAGATCTAACCCGGTAGCCGCTAAAACTACAGCGGTGATGGCAAAGATAATTATATAAAATAAGTAAAACCCCAGGGTGGCTCGCACCACATCATCATCAATAGATTTTTTCCCAATGGTGATGTTAAAAATACCCTTGGGGTGAATTAATTTTCTTATTTCAAAAATAAGATATCTAAAAATTAAAATGGATCGAATAATTTTCATCCCTCCTGTAGTTGACCCTGCAGAGCCACCTATAAACAGCAAAAAGAACACAATAGTTTTAGATAAAGGAGGCCAAGACTCAAAATCTTCCGTGCCAAATCCGGTAGTCGTTAATAAGGAAATTGCAGTAAAAACCGAATGCCGAAGTGAATCAAAATTTAATTTATAAAACTCAGAATTAGATATATCTATTAAAAATATAAGGCTGAATAGACAGATTAAAATGGTATATACAGAAAACTCTCTATCTTTAAAATATTCAGCATTTCCTTTTGCAATAAAGAAATAATGAAGGGAAAAATTTGTAGCCGCACAGAACATGAAAAAAATAATTGTCCATTGGACTAAACTGCCATAAGCAGCTATACTTGCATTCTTTGTAGAGAATCCGCCTGTTGCCATGGTGCCAAAAGCGTGGCAGATGGCATCAAACCAAAGCATTCCTTCCAATCGTAAGATGAGGGTTTCAATAAGGACAAATCCAACATAAATACCCCAGAGTAGTTTTGCTGTCTGTTTCACACGGGGAGTAAGTTTATCTGCGGTTGGACCTGCTACTTCAGCACGAAACAGCTGTACTCCACCCATTCCCAACATTGGTAAAATTGCAATACTGAATACAATAATCCCCATACCGCCTATAAAATGGGTGAAGCTTCTCCAAAATAATAATCCGTGTGGTAAATCTTCTATTTGGTGTGTTGTGTGATGTCCTAATACGGAAGCGCCGGTAGTTGTAAGACCACTCATTGCTTCAAAAAAGGAGTTAGTATAATTAAGATAACCCGAAAAGAAAAACGGAAGTGCACTGAAGATAGCGATGGCAATCCATCCCAGAGTAACAATGGTAAACCCATCCCGAATACTTAATTCTTTTTTATCCCGCTTTCTAAACAGAAGCAGGAGCAATCCTCCTACTATAATTGTAGTAACCATTGCCTGTAAAATGGGAATCAGGTCAGGTTCACCATAATACAAACTCCACGCTGCAGACAGCAGCATTGAAATTCCTAATATAACTAAAAGGAATCCAATGGTGAAAATTGATTGATTCCGGATCATTTAATGGAAATTATTGAAAGAGGTTCTCAGCTTTAGTGATACTCTCCTCTTTACACATAAGAAGCAACTCATCACCGGGGAGAAGTTCCGTATGAGGGTTTGGAATTATAATTTGGCCATTACGACTAATTGAGCCCACACATAAATCTTCAGGAAGTTGGTCAATATTATACCGCTTTTTTAGAAATTTGCATTCGGGGTTCACACTTAATTCCAAAACATCCACATCTATGTCTTCAAATCTGGATACAGGGAGATCTTGCTGATCAGAGCGAATCAGGTTTAACACTTCATTCACTGCTGAAATGTTTTTACTTAACACAGCATCAACTCCAATTCGACGAATAGCACGAATATAGTTTGTGGTGTTAATATGTAAAATCACCTGTTTCACACCATAATGTTTTACCAGGAGGCTGGCTAAAATATTGGTTTGCTCACTTTCTGTTGCAGCAATAAAACAATCCGTTTGTTGAATATTTTCGGAAGTAAGAAAGTCAATTTCAAGGCCATCCGCATCTAAGATTAAAGAATCTGTAAGCTTTTTTCCAATTTCCTTGGCTTTGTCGTGGTTTTTTTCAATGATGCGCACATTATAATCTGTTTGGAGAGATTTCGCCAATAATCGCCCAATTTTTCCGGCTCCCAATATCATCACATTTTTTACTTTGAAAGCGGGTTTGCCAGCCATCCTTTGAATTTCCGGCATGTCTTTAACCTTTCCAATAAAATAGGCTATATCATCTTTCTTGTATGAAGTGTTGTTATGAGGGATGAAACTTTCATAGTCCCTGATGATAAGTGCCAATTTATGGGGAATATATGGATTCGATAATTCGATATTTTTGACATTTCTGCCAATCAATGGGGAGGAATGATCCAACTGTATCCCTACCATATTTATTTTTCCGTTTTTAAATTCCTGCAGATCAACGGCAGAAGTTTGTCGAATGAGGTTTTCTATATCTTTTTGGGCAGCTCTTTCAGGATACACTACATGGTCAATTCCAAACTGATCTGGAGTGATGATTGCAGAGCGATGTGAATATTCAGTGTTCCGCAATCTGCAGATTATTTTTTTTGCCCCCATCTCGTAAGCAGATTTTGCAGCTACTAAATTTACTTCATCAATTCTTGTGAGTGCCAACAGGTAATCAACTTGGGGCATATCAATCTGCTGAAGAACTCTTTGAGAAGCTCCATCACCAATGATGACACGAGCATCAATTGAATTTTTAATTCTCTGGCATTTTGCAGAGCTTATATCAATGACAGTTATATCATAGTTTTCTTTGCTGAGAGTTTTTGTGAGATTATACCCCACTTCTCCCACACCGATAACAACAATTTTTATATCCATAGCGGTATGAATATTACTTGGATGTTTTTCTTTTATCCAATAGTAATTCCTAAAGTTTGGCGTAAAAAAAAGCCCGACAGAAGCCGGGCTAAAAAAGGAAATATTAAATTTGAGTTATTTCAACAAAGTCATAGTAATCGTTTCTGAATACCCTGGAGCATTCATTTTAAGAATATAACGACCACTGGCAACAGCTAGTCCGTTATCATTCAACCCATTCCACACAACAGAATGATATGCTGCATCCTGATATTGATTCACCAGGATATTAACTTCTGCACCTTTAAGATCATAAACAATGATAGATACCTTGCCGGGCTCAGCTATTTGGTAGTCAATAGTGGTTGAAGGGTTAAATGGATTTGGATAATTTTCAGACAAGGATGTCTTCTGTGGAGTTACAAATGAAACTTCATAAGAAGCGGTAGAAACACTTACTTCTTCGCCGGCTTGACCAGCTAAAGTTACATCTTTTAACTCTACCAAAGAACTGCCTGAAAATTTATTCGCAGGGGTAAAGTTGACATCAATCAGATCGCCAATTCGTGTTTGATTTACATCCAGAATTTTCTCACCATTCATGCCAAACATGAGTACGCGTGCGAATCCATCATCTTTCACACGGCTGTAAAAATTTACACCGGCGACTTTTGATACGATCGCATCTTCTGTAAGGGTGAGCTCGGCTGGATTATATTTAATATCAAACTGGACGCCATAAATATCAACCTCAGACTCTACTGTCAGGTTTAAATTTGATTTAACAGATTTTTGACCATTAATACTTGCACCTTTAGAAGCGATTGTTGCCTCGCTCGAAAAGACAAAAGTAAGACCAACTATTAAAGCAATACCTTTTGTTTTCATTATTTTCATTTCTAATACTCCTTTTTATTTGTATTTAACTTAGCACTTCCTCCTCTATAATATCAAGTAATATTTTCATTATTACAGGATTATTATTGAGTTGTAACATAAAATATTCCAAATGGAGAATTAGGCTTTAACCCGATCAATATCTGCTCTTATTGCTTTAAGTTTAGTCTCAATATTCTCATAGCCTCTGTCTATATGATATATCCTGGATATTTCACTTTTTCCTTCTGCGGCGAGAGCTGCTAAAATAAGTGAAGCACTTGCTCGAATATCTGTTGACATTACAGGTGCACCTCTGAGTTTATCTATGCCATAAATTTCTGCTCTGTTTTGCGTGAGTTGAATGTGCGCACCAAAACGGGATAATTCTGCTAAATGAGTAAACCGGTCTGTATAAATATCATCTATAATAATGGAATGACCGTCCGCACGCGTCATCAGTGCTATCCACTGCGCTTGTAAATCTGTAGGGAAACCGGGATAAACAGCAGTCACCATATTAACCGGATTAATTTTTTTTGATGGATTCGTTACTTTAACCCAATCTCTGCCAGTTTCAATAGTAACTCCTGCCTGCTTAAGTGAATCAATAACGACTTTCAAATGATCAGGATCTGCATTTAATAGGGTAATCTCTCCATTTGTAATAGCCCCTGCTAGCAAAAATGTACCAGCTTCAATTCTGTCCGGGATGTTATTAAACTCTACCCCATTTTGCAATTTATTGCCCCCTGTAATAGCTAAGGTATCGGTGCCAATCCCATTTATATCTGTACCCAAATCTGTTAAAAAATCACAAAGGGCAACGATTTCCGGTTCCATTGCTGCATTGGAGATGGTGGTGATTCCTTCGGCATACACAGCTGCCATGACCACATTTCCCGTTGCTCCAACACTTGATTTATCAAAATGTATATGCACTCCGGCCAGCTTACCTTTCGCGTGTATCATGCCATCAGACAAAGTAACGGATGCTCCCATTTGTTCTAATGCTTTAAGATGAAAATCAACAGGTCTGGGTCCCCAGGCGCATCCACCAGGCAGAGATACCTGTGCTTCACCAAATCTGGACATAAAAGGACCTAAAACATAAAAGGAAGCTCTCATAGTTTTCACCAATTCATAAGGGGCAATGGGAGTATCACAATCAACTGTATTAATCTCCATGGTGTTGTTATTGTAGTTCACGGTTGCGCCAATCATTTCTAATAAACGCTTCATGGTGAGTGTATCTCTTAAATTTGGTATATTATGAAGTATATATTCTCCTGGCTCAATAATGGTTGCTGCCATAATAGGTAGTGCTGCATTTTTTGCACCACTTATTGAAACTTCTCCTTTTAGAGACTTGCCCCCGTGGATGATAAACTTATCCATTTTCCAGTAATAGTTCCTTTGCCTTTGCTTTACTCATTTTTGATATTTTCTTGCCACTAATTAAAGAAGCTATTTCCTCAATTCGTTCAGAATGACTAAGTAGCTTAATTTGTGAAATATTCCTCCCGTTTTTCATTTCCTTGTGTACCTTATAATGGGAATCTCCTTTCCCTGCAATTTGAGACAGATGTGTTATACAAATGATTTGGTGACTGTTAGAAAGTGCTTCAATTGTGTTTCCTACCCTGTCTGCGGTTTCACCTGAAATCCCTGAATCAACTTCATCAAAAATCAATGTGCCAACCATATCTTTAGATTGAAGCGCCATTTTGATAGCCAGCATTGTCCTTGAAATCTCCCCACCAGATGCAATTTTTGACAATGGCCTTAATTTTTCCCCCACATTAGTGGAAATGTAGAATTCAACGATGTCAGCACCATTTTCATGTATAGACTCAAAATCAGTCATAATTTGAATGTTTATTTCCGTTTTGGGCATATTCAAATGATGAAGGTATTTTTGAATTAAAGCTTCAAGGGATCTCGCAGCATCTATTCTTAAATTTGTCAAAATCTTAGCAGCAGACAGCAACTGTTTATTTATTGTGTCACAGTCCTTTTCAAGTCTGCCTATTTCAGCTGAATAACTTTCAGATTCTTGGGTTGATTTAAGCAATTCATCTCTGTAGTTCATTACAGAGTCTAAAGTACCACCGTATTTTCTTTTAAGGGATTCTATATCCCCAATTATTGAGGATAACAATTCCAATTCTGAATCATCTGAAACTATACCATTTGCAATAGATTCTATATCCTGAATGATATCCTCAATTTCAATGCGTTGACTTTCTAATCGACTATGGATTATTTCTATTGCAGAATCATGGTGGACAATATGCTTAAGGTTCGAAACTGCAGTGAGATATTGTGAAATAATAGAACTGCCGCTTCCTGTCAAATTTTGTTTAGTATTCTCAAGACCAGATTGAATTTCCTTAGCATGGGCTAACTGGTTATGGCGGACAATAATTTCTTGTTCAAATTTACCGGATAGGGGATGTTTGGTTAATTCTTCAATTTGAAACTGATGTAATTCTTTCTTTTCTCCATATTCTTTTAACTTCCTCCGGAGAAGGGCTAATTGGGATGTTTTTTTCTCTCTTGACAAAAATAGGTTCTGAAGTTTTTCAAATTCAGATTGATAACTACCGAATGCATCAAGGTATTCAATATGTGTGTGGGGGTTTAGTAAATTCTGATGATCATGCTGACCATGTAAATCTGCCAATCTTGAGGTAATATTAATCAATTCCTTTTGGGTTGAAACTCTTTCATTTATATAGGTTCTTGATTGTCCTTTTGAGGAATAAATCCTGCGAAGAGTAACCTTTTTGTGTGTATCCTCAAATTTGCCTTTTATGACTAATGTATCTTCTCCGTTACGTAATAATTCGGAGGAAAATTTTTTTCCTCCCAACAGAAGCTGAATGGCTTTAATTATGAGAGATTTTCCTGCTCCTGTTTCACCAGTTATAATATTTAATCCTTTATTAAATTGTATGTCTAATTCATCAATGATTGCCAGATTTTTTATATACAAGGACTGCAGCATTATATTCGCTCACGAATAAATGCCCCAGTAAGTCCGCCAAAAATATCTGCAATACCATCATAAATATCGGGGATCCTTCTGGGAGTAAAATACTGTAAAGTTTCATCCAAAATAGGGAATATGAGAAGAAAAAGAATCGCATACTTCCAATGTGAATGTGTCATTGGTTTAATTTTTAACGCATTGATGAGTAGAAAGCCCATTAAAAGATATTCTGTAAAGTGTACCAGTTTATCATATTTCCATAAGTGGGAAAAGAAATTGAGATCATTCCCCGGTTTCATTGAAATATACATGACTAAAAAAACATAGAAGAAGAAGAGCCAGGTACGCCAGGAACTAATATACATGTTGTATGCTATCCCATGCAGCAGGTAAAAAATATGGTAAATCAGAGGCAATTAATCCTTTTGAGGATGAAAATGCAGAGAATTGTTGCGCACATTCTCCATGCAGCCAGGTTCCAATTATGGCAGCATCATCACTATTATATCCATTTGAAAGCAAAGCTCCTATAACACCTGAAAGCACATCACCGGTGCCTGCCGTGGCTAATAGTGAGTTGCCATGGTCATTTAATAAAATATCTCCAGTAGAAGTGACAATGATTGTTGTAGGACCCTTTAATACCAGCACCCTCCCCTCTAAAATTGATATTATATTTTTAACTGCTTTTATTGGATCAGCGGTGACAGACTCTTTGTCCATTTTAAAAATCTGTGCAAATTCATTATAATGCGGGGTGAGGACACAGCAGTCAGGTAACTCTGAGATGGAAAGATTACCTTCTGCCAAGGGGAGAAATCCTGCTGCATCTAACACTAAAGGAATCTTCGTTTCTTTTAATATCTTGGCTTTCCATTGATTTTCCCCCATATCCATGGTTAATCCAGAACCGAAAACCATTGCATCAGACCAAGTTAATTCATCTGTTACCCTTTCAGCATTTTCTAAAGATAATGAACCAGGTATAAATTCAGGTACAGGCAAGGTAATCACTTCCGGGACATTGTTTTCTATAATAGCATACAATGATTCCGGGATTATCATTTTTGCAATACCTGTTCCTGACTTAATCGCACCCTGAGCAGTAAGTAAAGCAGCTCCTGCATACCCTTTTGAACCGCATATCAACAGGAGTTTCCCTTGCTTATATTTATGCGTATTTTCCATAGGCGCATGTAAGCGGTCTCTAATATCATCAATTTCTATTAATTGAATATTTTCTTTCGAAACTGCCTCTAATTTAAAACCGATATCTAATATTTCCAAAATTCCGGTATAATCCTTTCCCGTATTGAAAAAATGTCCTAACTTAGGGTTTCCCATGGTGAGCGTACATTGTGCCTGTATAGCATATCCCGCATCTATTCCGGTATTTGCAATGATTCCCGATGGAATATCAATGGAAATAATATTAGAACATAGTGACAGTTGTTCCAAAACCGTGGCATATTTCCCTTCAATTTTTCTGTTTAATCCAATACCAATAATACCGTCGAGATACCACTCTGAAGTATCAAAAATTTTCTTTTCGCTTAGAAGGTTACATTTATCTTCAGGGATACGGTATTTTTTCACCAAATCATCTGTAAATTGAGTTTTGTTAATCAGAAATAAGGATGAGTTAGCTTCATATTCAAGTAAATATGCGTGAGCAATAATGGCATCTCCTCCATTATTCCCCACCCCTGCAATTATATTAAATTTCTGGTTAAAGGGATCTTTCACATTTTCAATAATGAATTGGGCAATGGACTTCCCTGCATTATGCATAAGCTCGTTTTCTGAAAGATACCCTGATTCGATGGTATCCCTATCCAATGCATAGGCTGCTTCCCTGGTTAAGACAGGAATCATGGAAGTATTAGTACCGCTGTTGCAGTAGCATAATCGCCTGAATGTGACACTGAAATTTGGTAGGTACCTATATTCAAGTCCTCATTTTGTAAAGAAACAAAAGGTGCACCAGAGTCATCATTCAATATTTCAATTTGTTTTAAAATGCATTTATCCACTTTTTTTGAACTTAGAATAGCCTTTTTTACTGCTTCTTTGGCAGCAAATTTTCCACTATAGTGAATATCCGGAGATGCTTTTGCTTCACAAATTGTCTGCTCTTTTTCTGTGAACACATGATTTAGAAATCGTCTGCTTTGTTCTTCAATATTCTTTGCAATCCGGGGAATTAGTACGATATCAGTTCCTACAAAAATCATAGGTTATTTTCTTTATAAATAATTTTTAATAATTCCTTAATATCCATAATATCGTAATCTGCACCGGATTGCTCTGTACCAAATACATCTCCATACTTGGCAAAAGCTGTTTTCATGCCAACTTTTTTAGCTCCAATTACATCCCTTTCAGGCCAGTCTCCAATCATCAATGAGTTTTCCGGTGGAATATCCAAAAGTGTAGATATCCGTTTAAAGGGTTCCGGTGAAGGTTTATGCATTCCTGTATCATGGAAGGTGACTACAGCATCAAAAATATGATGCAGGTTCACTGAACAAATTCGCATCCAGGCCTCACGGCTTGGAGCATCAGAAACAACGCCTAATTTCAATCCCCACTTTGAGAGGGTAATGAGGGTACTGTTTACATTGGGGTATAAAATAAGAGAGGCTTCTTTTGCTTTTCGATAGGCTACAATTCCGGAAGCGAGTATTTTATAATCCAGTGATCCCGTTTCAAACTTTATAAATTCATCAAAAACTTCCTGATATTCCCAGCCTTTTGATTCATAAATCTCAAATATTTTGTCAAATGCAGGATCAAACTCAACGCTTAATCCTGCTTCAATCATACCATTGATGGCAGCCTCAACAGCTTTGTTTTTCATATTCATGAAATCAAGCAGGGTATTATCTAAATCAAAAATTACAGCATTTATCATCGGATAAAATTAAATTAAAAAAAGGGCAATAAAATTGCCCTTTTCTTTTTAAGTTGGAATTTATATTAGTATTACAGTCCTTTATTTATCAAATTAAGTTCAAAATCTGCAGACTTTCTCCAATTTTTATCTTTTTTGGCTTTCTCAAATGCATCAATAGCAGCCACTTTATTTCCTAATGCTTTTTCTGCCATACCCAGTTCAAAATACGCCGGAGCATAATTCCGTTTTATATTCAGGCATGATTTAGCAGATGATTTGGCATCTTCATACTTTTCTTTCAAGTTTAAAGCAGATGCTAATCTGTAATAGACATCGTAAGATTTTGGGTCAAGTTCTGTAGCTCTTGTATAATGATCAACTGCCATATCCAGGTTGCCAAGCTCCTGTTCAACATATCCAAGAGTACCTAATGCTTTCGCATAAGTAGGTTCTATCATTATAACTTGATTTAATGCAGTTCTGGCATCTTCAAGTTCTCCCGTTTTTAGCAATGCTGTCCCAAGGGAATAATAGGCCTTATAGTAATTACCGTTTATGGAAATGGCTAAGTTATAATGGAGGATTGCATTTTCTAAATCCCCCATACCCTTGTAAATATCACCTAGCATTTTCTCAGACTGTTCCTGATTGGGATCAACACTCAGATTTTTTTCAAGATATAATTTAGTATTTTCATAATCTTTCAATTTGAAATAGGTGCGGGCAATTTTAAACAATGCCGTGGTGTATTCAGGAACATAGGAAATAGCTTTCAGATAATTTTCAATAGCTGCATCAAACTCCTGACGGCGGTATTCCGTATCTCCATTTTTCGCCATTTCTTGGGCAATGGCTTTAATGGCTTTACTGTATTTGTCTTCAAATGGATTTAAAACTATTGCCTGTTTGTAATTATCCACTGCAAGATCATATTCACCATTGGCCTTATAGATTCGCCCCAGGTTATAAAAGACGATAGCATGATTTTTAAAGTCCTGAGTTAATTTTTCGAATTCAATAATGGCATTTTCAATATCGCCGCTGTCAAAAGTTTTTCTGGCAGAGGTCATTCCATCTTTTAAAGCAACCAGGTTTTCTTGTTTTGCACGGTAATCTTCATTTTTTATATCTAATTCAATTGCTTTGTTGATATTTTTATTGGCTCCATCCAGATTGTCTAGTTTTATGGCAATTTCTCCACCCAGGTAGTATAGCTCTGCATTTGAATCAAATTCAGATATTGCTTTTTCAAAACTCTCCTGAGCATGTTTATACTCCATCTCCGAAAGTAGAGATTTAATTTTTTCAAGATGGGCGTCAACACCTGCAATACCTATAGAAAAGACAGAAATTATAACTAATAATAATTTTTTCACTGTATTACTCCTCATTTAAAATGTGTGCTGAAGGTGGGATTTGAACCCACACAAGGTTTCCCTCACTGCCCCCTCAAGACAGCGTGTCTACCGATTCCACCACTTCAGCAATTTATAAACTATTCTGTTTCTTCAGCGGGGACAGCTTTAATCACATCTGCCTCAGGCTTTGCAGATTCTAGTGGCTTCAGGTCAACATTGGGAGAAGCAGAAGGAGAAACATTTCCCTTATTTCTACTGATTACCGGTTCTTTACTGAAATCTATTCTGGATGAAGGATTATCCATCATACCAATCAGAATAGCCATTACCATAAAACCAACTGCTAATCCGCTGGTTATTTTCACTAGTAATTTGTCAGCACCCTGACCTCCAAAGGCTGTATTGATTGCCTGCCCACCCATGGCGGTTCCCATACCTCCGGTTTTACTGGATTGTAATAAAATAATTCCCATTAACAGAATACAAATTATTACAAAGATGAAAATTGCGATACCGTATAACATTATTTCTCCTTAAAGTTGTTTATATATTGAATAAAATTTTTCTGCATCCAATGATGCACCCCCTATGAGGAAACCATCAACGCCCTTAATTTTTGCTAGTTCTTCCGCATTTGAATCAGATACACTGCCTCCATATAAAATGGGGAGTTTTTCACTATTAAATCCTAACTCACTCACAATGTTTCTGATTTTTTGATGGGTTTCTGAAATGATATCTACAGTTGCGTTTACTCCGGTTCCAATAGCCCATACCGGTTCATAAGCAACCACCATTCGGTTAAAATCTGCCGGTGATATATACTCAATAACTGCAGATAACTGTCGAGAAAGTACTAATTGAGTTTTTCCTTCATTCCGTTCTTCAATAGTCTCGCCGATACATAAAATCGGAAATAAGTTCTTGTTTAGAATTCTGCGCACTTTTGAGGCTATTTTCACATCCGATTCACCCATAATTCCGCGTCGCTCAGAATGACCGACAATTACCCATTTACACCCCATTTCCTGCAAATTTTCACAGGATATTTCCCCGGTAAATGCACCTTTGCTTTCTTCAGACACATTTTGAGCACCGAGTTCTGTACCGCTACCGTTTAACATTTGGCCCACTTTGGACAGCTCTGTAAAAGAGGGGCAGATTACAGTTTTTACAGAAGTATTTGTCAGAGATTTATTTTCCCAGTTTTGAATAAAGGATTCTGCATTGGAAAGAGTAAAGTTCATTTTCCAATTTGCGATACAATATTTTTGATTAGGCATATTGAAGTAAGGTTTCAAATGCGGGCAGAGTTTTTCCACTCATCATCTGCAGAGAAGCACCACCTCCAGTAGAAATATGAGAAAAACCATCCTGAATGCCGCTGTTCTTAATTGCAGAAGCTGTATCTCCCCCACCAATAATGGAAATAGTCCCATCTTCAGTTCTGTCCCTTACAATGGATGCAATTGCCTGAGTACCGGTAGCAAACTCAGGGACTTCACATACTCCCATGGGCCCGTTCCAAATAATAGTTTGGCTGGCGGATAACATGAGTTCAAAATGTAAGGTAGTTTCCGGTCCTATATCATATCCTGCTTCATTTGACTCTAACTTTTCGATATTCGCAATTCTCCAGGGGGTATCACCGGAAAGATCTGCTGCAGCAACCACATCTGTTGGCAGTACTAAGGACACATCCATTTTCTCTACTTTTGCTAAAATTTGCTCTGCAACTCCTAAACTTGATTCTTCAACAAGAGAAGCCCCAATATTTTTCCCCATCACTTTTAAAAATGTAAATGCCATTGCGCCACCAATCAAAATAGACTGAGCTTTAGGCAGCATGTTTTCAATGAGTTCAATTTTATCTGATATTTTAGCTCCACCTAAAATTATCGTCAGAGGTTTTGCAGGGTTAGACAATTTTTCACCAAGATACCTATATTCTTTTTCCATGAGAAATCCAAGGCAGGTTTCTTCCATAAATTGGGTTACCCCTACATTGGAAGCATGGCTGCGGTGGGCTGTACCAAAAGCATCATTCACATAAATATCAGCATGTTCAGCTAATTGTTGTGAGAATTTTTCATCATTTTGTGTTTCACCGGGATGAAACCTCAGATTTTCAAGTAAATGTACTTCTCTGGGCAGCATTTGCTTACTGAGCCCGATAGCATCTTCGGAAATACAGTCATCTGAGAACATCACCTCACGATCTAACAGTTCTTCCAATCGAAAGGCTACCGGGTCTAAACTAAGCGCAGGGACTACTTCTCCCTTTGGTCTGCCCAAATGCGACATTAAAACCACTGACGCACCTTCATTTAAACAATGGCGAATTGTGGGAAGGCTGGCTTTAATCCTGAAATCATCCTCCACCAATTCATTTATAAGTGGTACATTATAGTCCACACGGATTAATACCCGTTTTCCATTTAAATTAATATCTTTAATTGTATTCATTAAAATTGTCCAATAAACAGACCCGAAAATTACAGGGATTTATTCAATTTACACTACTCTTATTCTTCAGCTTTGGAGTGCCCAATGTAAATATTCCAATCCATCGGCAGCCATTGTCTCTGAGTACCTTTGCACAGGCATTGGCAGTTGAGCCTGTGGTGAGTACATCATCTACCAATAGTACGGCTTCCGGTAGAGCTGGCTTAGTTTCAAAGGCCATCTCCATATTTTTTTGCCGTTGGTCAATATTTAATTGAGTTTGAGTTGAAGTATATTTTATCCTGTGCAGTTTATTTTTTACAACGGGAAGATTCCATTGGGGAGCTATCTGGTCCGCAATCAATTCAGCCTGATTAAAACCTCTGTCTCTCTGCTTTACTTTGTGCAATGGAATAACCATTGCAGCCATTTGAGAAATAGGTGGTAGAATACAATCCACTGACGCCGGCTGGATCAAATTTGGTAAAAAGTGATGCCATCCAGAGTATTTTAGTTGATGGACATACGCTTGTAAAACTTCGTCAAACCAATACAAAGAATAGGCAAAATCCAAGTAATCATGCACCTCTAAATTTTGCACCCAATTGCCCATTTTGGTAAGTTGTAATTTTTTGACTCTGCAAATATGACAGTATAAATACTCATCCTCGTTTAATGTAACAGAGCAATTATTACAATGTTGGGGAAAAACAAATTGTTCTAATGAGGATATGAATGGGACGCTGACCATGTTTATGACATTGCCATTTCCTTAAATTCTTTTTGCAATTTCACTGATACAATTTTACTCACCCCTTCTTCTTCCTGGGTTACACCATACATGTAATCTGATTTTTCCATGGTGAGCTTATTATGGGTCACTACAATAAACTGGGTGTTGGCAGAAAACTCCTTTAGTACTGTTGTAAATTTCCCAATATTTGTATCATCGAGAGGGGCATCAACTTCATCCAAAATACAGAAAGGACTTGGTTTCACCAAATAAATGGCAAATAGCAATGCAATAGCGGTAAGGGCTTTTTCTCCGGCGGAAAGCATACGCAGTGTTTGCGTTTTCTTGCCGGGAGGACGAGCTATGATTTCAATATCCGCATCCAATGGGTCCTGCTCCCCAATTAAACGCAAATGTCCTTCACCTCCATTAAAAAAGGATGTATAAGTTTTTGAAAAATTATCCTTTATGGCATCAAATGTACTTATGAATTTTTTTCTGGCTTCAGAATCCAATTTTTCTATGGTTTCTGTAAGGGTACTTTCAGATTTTTCCAAATCACCATATTGCTCCTGTAAAAAATTTAATCTTTCAGACTCAGTTTCATAATTCTCACTCACAGCAAGATTTATAGGGCCAATCCGGTCAATTGACCTTTGTATACTTTCTATTTCTGCCTTTTGCTTAGAAATATCAATCTCTTCCAAGTCAATATCCGTATTGGAAATATTCACCTTATACATTTCATAAATGCGGCTTTGATGATGTTTTATAGCAGTAGTGGTTTCTGCGATTTTTAATTCAAATTCTTTAATAGTATTTAAAATATTTTCTTTGTGTTTTTGTCTTTCCCGAATTCCTGACTGAAGGTGATTTAATTCTTCGTAAGCCGATTGATATTCCTTTTCAAGTTGTTCCTTTTCTGAGAGAGATGCTCCCAGAGAAGAATTCAATTCGGTTTGCTTCATTTTCCCCGATTGAATAGATTCAGAAAGGGAAACATTCTCAACTTCAAGCCTGGAAATATCTGAACGGTGTTTTTCAATTCTGTCCGATAAATCTTGTTGCTGACTATTCAATGTGGAAATTCTGAATTCCAGCCCTTCCTTTTCCTTTTCAATTTCCATCAATTCTATGCGGGAGTCATGAAGTTCTTTCTCTTCTTTATTCAGCTTGGTACGCTGGTCACTTAATTGGCTTTGAAATTTCTCTTTATCTACTTCAGCCTCATTATATTCTTTTTTAAGTTCGATTGTCTGCTGACTGGAAGTATTTAACTTTACATTAAAGTCTATAAGCCGGGCTTCCGTAATGCGGATTTCTTCATCAATTTCTTTGGTAGATTCGAATATTCTCGCCATATTAAAATCTTCATTTTTTAATTTCAGCTCTAAATTTTTTAGCTTATCAATATTCTTATCAAGTGTCTGTGTTGCTATTTTTAACGACTTATGGATATCATCAGCACCAAGAATAATTTTTTCTAATTGTACTGAACACTCTTTTAGTTTCTTATTTATTTTTTCTTCTTCATGAATGATTTTATCTAACTCCTGCTGCCTGCCTAAAATTGACTTTTCTTTACTGCCAAAGGATTTTACAAAAATTCCTTTTGAAAGGTAGAATCCATTGTCAACAATCAGATTCAGCTGGTGAGCATAATCTATTTTATCCTCCTTTTCAGCTAGGTATATATCTTGGAATAATATTTGTATTAATGGTTTTAAATATGAAGGGTGTTTCACCTTCTGCATTAATGAATTTTTACCTGGCTTTTTATTAGAAGTTACTTTCAATCCATCTAATATTATGATCCCGGCTTTACTTTTTAACTTAGTCAGCAAGTTCATACCTTCAGATCTGGCCTCAACTATGAGATAATTACAATACTCACCTAATACATTTTCAACAGCAAGTTTATACTTATTTTCCACTTCAATAAGGTCAGATAAAACACCCTTTACGTAGGGGTATTTTTCTATTTCAGTTAAAACATTCTTGATGCTGGCCGGTTTATCTGCATGGGTTTTAATAATATTTTCAAAGAATATTTTTTGGGAGTTCAAGGAGGTTAGCTTGCCTTTCAACTCTGAAATTGCTGATTGCATAGAAATAATTTCTTCTTCAGCTGTAGAATGCCGGGATTGTAGTTCCTCAACTTTTATTGTATTTTGAGAAATTATATTTTCTAAATTTTCAATCTCTGCATTAACTAAGTTAATTTCTGCGGTACAATTATTTGACTTTTCAATAAATTGATCTTTTTTATTCAGCAATTTACTTTTCTGGTTTTCTTTATCATGTATGAATTGTTTAAACCGTTCAACTGAGGACTCTTCATCTTTGATTTTTAAATATTTAGATTCAGAATTTTTCTTTAAGTTTTCCTGTATAATCAGCAACTCTTCATATTTTATTCTGCTTGCTAAAACATTCTTTTCCAGCTGATTAAAAACTTTTTTTCTGTCACTAATTATAGGATCCAACAGGAATGATGATTCTGAGAGAGATTCCTTCCTTTTTATGAGTACATTTAAGGCTTCATCATTTTGTTTTGTTTCATCTTTAAAGTGCAGGATTTGGTTTTCATTTCCCAACATCTTTTCATTCCAAACAAGAAGTTTTGAATTTATTTCAGAAAGAGAATTTTCAATCTCATAATAATTATTCTGACTTGTGTTTAGAGCAGTCTTTTTTTCTTCAAATTGAAGTTGCACTTTCTGTGTGAGGGTTTCATCCAGGTTCATTTGGCCAGACAAACTGGACTGCTTCTGCTGCAACGAATTTAATTTTTCTTGGATTGGTTCAATTTTAACTTTTAAAGATTGAATTTCTGCTTTTGCAGTATTGATATGTAATTCTTTTAAGTTTTCTTTTAATTTGCCAAATCGTTCAAATCGCTTCATCTGCAGTTGAAGATGTTTCACATTATTATTGACTTCGGAGATAATATCATTCACCCGTTCCATATCTGCGAAAGTGGCATCAAGCTTTCTTTTAGCGGCGGCTCGCTGCTGTTTATAATTATTGATGCCTGCAGCTTCTTCAAACATATGGCGGCGATCTGAAGTATTATGAGAGAGAATAGAGTCCACCATTTTAAGTTCGATAACCGAATACGCATTTGAACTCATCCCTGTATCTACAAACAGATTCTGAATGTCTTTTAAGCGGCAGGGAGTTTTATTAATAGAATATTCACTTTCTCCATTGCGATATAGTCTTCTTGAAATTTCTACATCGTTGTATTCAATGGGAAGAACTCCACGATTGTTATGTATCATCATGGAGGCTTCACAAAAGGAGATTGCTTTCCGGTTTTTCGTTCCGTTAAATATTACATCTTCCTTTTTTGCAGATCGCATTACAGAGGGTTTTTGCTCCCCCAATATCCACCTGATGGCATCAACTATATTTGATTTTCCACAACCATTGGGGCCAACAACTGCAGTAATACCTTCGCCAAATTCCAGATTTGTTTTATTCAGGAAGGATTTAAATCCATAAAGGTGTAGGTTTGAAATATACAATTATCTAACTATCAATGGTAGATTATCCAGGAGGCCAATTTAGCTGTCTGCCACCAAGTATATGCAAATGAAGATGATCTACGGTTTGACCTCCATACTTTCCCGTATTTATTACCCAGCGAAACCCTTGATCTGAAAGGTCCTCATTTTTTGCAATCGCATTTGCCATTTGGGTAACAGCCTGCAGGTACTGACTATTATCATCATTTAATTCAAGAGTAGATGCTATATGCAATTTGGGGATTACTAATATATGTGCAGGGGCTTGTGGATTTATATCTCTAAAGGCCAACGCCAGGTCGTTTTCATCCACTTTGTCCGCAGGAACGGTTCCACTGATTATATTACAAAATAAACAATTTTCAGACATTTTAACTCCTTATTGCCAGTAAACTGATAGTTGAAGAGAAAATTCTCTCATGTTTTGAGGGTAATATTTTAACAATATTTCGTTTAGCAGCCTGCCATTATAAAACTGAACACCGATTCCTGCATCACCAAATAAGGATTTCAAGTGCCATGTGTTTATTTTTTTATATGGATTAATATTGAAATCTATTCCAGCTGCACAGGTGATGATTGGTCGAAATGCTCCTGCTAACACATTATTAAATAATTTAATATTTGTGCCTAATGAGGTTTCTAAATAAATATTCTGAAATCCGTTTCTCATGCCGTAAACACTGATTCGCTGCTGATTATTTTGTAAATGGAGACCTATTTGAGTAAACATGCCCAGTTTTTCACCATTGGGTATTAATTCCTTGTAAAATATTCCAGTGCCACCATGTGTCACCTGCAACCCTGCACCGTGTTCCAAATGTGCATAGGTAATGCCTGTAAAGAATATAATAATATATAGTAGCCTGCTAAGATGCACCAAATTCCACCACAACCTTTCCCATGTGTTTTCTCTCTTCGATATACACATGTGCCTCCTGTATTTCATCTGCTGAAAACACTTTATCTACAAAAGGAGTATAAATCCCGTTGGATATTTTTTCCATTACCGATTTAAAGGTGAGTATGTCGCTCATGGTGGACCCTAAAACACTGTGCTGTTTAATAAAAAGATGTGTCAGATTCAAGGATACTTCATTCCCTGTAGTTGCCCCGCAGGTAACAATTCTCCCTCCTTTTGCTAACAACCGCAAAGAATGCTCCCAGGTTGCACTGCCTATATGTTCGAATATTACATCAACTGCATTTTTACCAATATGACTCTTCACTTCTTTGTACCAATCTGCATGAGAATGATTTATTACTATATTTGCCCCCATTGCATAGGCAAATTCCATCTTTTCATCACTACCTACTGTGGCGATGATTTCGGCACCTATATCCTTTGCTATTTGAATAGCTGCTCCGCCCACACCGGATGTACCACCATATATGAGAATAATGTCATTCCTGGTTAACTCGGCCCTTCTAACTAACATTTGGTGAGCTGTCATGAAAATGAGGGGCATGGAAGCCGCTTCAGTAAAACTCAATGCTTTTGGTTTAGGGTGTAAATTATCAGGATGTAGAAGAATATATTCACCTTGTACACCATTTTGGGTTTCTCCTAATACACCGTATGATTGGCAGTAATTTTCACGCTGGCTATCACAATATTTGCAATTGCCGCAATAGGTACCAGGCTGTATTATAACTTCATCTCCGGATGTATATTTTGGTACATTCTTTCCGGACTCAACTACTATTCCGGCAGCGTCTGATCCTAAAATAAGGGGCATTGGTAAAGTGATGCCGGGAAACCCCTTCCGTACCCAGATATCAAGATGATTGATAGAAGATGCTTCTACCTTCACTAAAACTTTATCTGGAGTAATCACCGGAGTTGGAATGTCTGCGATTTCTAATACATCTACTCCACCATGAGATTCAATTTGAACTGCTTTCAAGGAATATCCTCAAATTCAGCATCCTGAATATCTAAATTTTTTCTGGTATTTTTAGGAGATGATGTGTTGTTAGCAGAATGTTTATTAATACGAATTCCTGAGATAAACTTTCTGATTTGATATACGAACCAAATGATAACGATAAAGGCTATCAATTTAAGCAGGTTCATTAATTAAGGCTTTTCAGTGGATTGAAATAGCGTGTACCTTCGACTGGGGTTCGAATAAATTCAATGATCTCTTCCAGATCGTTTTTATTATGGACAAAATCAATATCATTGGTATTAATTATAAGCAGCGGACTTTTATCATACCTGAAAAAATATTCGTTATAAATCTGATTCAGGGCATCTATATACTTCCAATCAATACCTTGTTCATACTCTCTGCCTCTTTGTATTATATTCTGCATAAGGCGGTCAGTATCTGATTGAAGAAAGATGACCATGTCAGGTGAAGTAACATTTTTCTCTAAGATTCTGGCAACAGAATTATAAAGGCTCATTTCTTTATCATTCAAATTCAGCGCCGCAAAAAGGCGGTCCTTTACAAACATATAATCTGAAATGATGGTTTTGGTGAATAGGTCTGTCTGCTGAAGTGATTGCTGCTGCCGATATCTGGAAAGTAAAAAAAATAATTGCGTTTGAAAAGCGAATCTCTCCAAATCCTTATAAAAATCAACCAGAAATGGGTTTTCCTCAAATTCTTCCAAAATGAGTTTCGCTTCCAATCTTTCACCTAATAATTTCACAAGGCTTGTCTTCCCTACTCCGATGGTACCTTCGATAGCAATATGATAGGGGATTTTCATGCTGTACCTTCCTTGTCTAAAATAAGTACCATTCTAACAGGTTCTTCATTTTCAAGAGCATCCAGCATAGTTTCGATATTTGAATCAAATCCGGGGCATGTGTATTCAGGTGCTAAATCATTCCACGGTTTGAGTACAAATTTTCTCTCAGATATACCGGGATGTGGAACTTCAAGAACATGAGAATGGATTTCCATATTGCCAAAGGAAAGAATATCAATGTCAATTTCCCGAGGTCTGTTTTTTTCAATAGATGGTTTTCTGCCTACCTTTTTTTCTATAGATTTAATTTCATTTAACAGATCAATGGGAGTCAAATTTGTATCAATTTCAACTACCATATTATAATAATCATTTTGATCCGTATAATACATGGGAGACGATTGATATACATGAGAACGGTCAACAACCCAAATATGAGGATGACGATCTAATTGTTGAATGGCTTGTTTCATATAACTGTATCTGTCTCCCACATTGGACCCTATCCCTAAAAATATTCGCATTTCTTCATGCATGATAGGTCACCTCAGCTTCAACCGTGTCTAATATTCCGTTAATAGGTGCATCTGGTTTGCGGATAATCACCTTGCAATTCTCCAAAGTAAATTCCTGTGTAAGTGATTGGGCAATATCCCCTGCCAATGCTTCTATTAAATTATATTTTTTTGAAGAAAATTTACTTACAACAAAATCATAAATGAGGCTGTAATCCACAGTTTTGGAAATATCATCTTTACTTATAGCCTGATTACAATCCAATGATACTTCAACATCAATTTCAAATTGCTGTCCCATTTTCTTTTCTTTATCCGCCACACCATGCCAGCCATATAGTTGGATATTTTTTAGTCTAATCCTGGTATCCATGCTTCCGTAGTATGATAAATTCTTCTCTTCCCTTCCGAGGCGAAACGGATAATTCATGTTCCTGTCGTTTTTCTAATGTGAAAAATTTCTTAAATATTTTTATGGTTTCATCAATATTCACTGCAAAGGGAGGTCCACCTTCTTCAGGCAATTTATCGGTGGGAAATAAAAGTCCAACAAACCTGCCGCCGGTTTTCAAAAGGGAATTAACTAATTGGATATAATTTTTCCGCAAGGATGGATCAATGGCGCAAAAACAGGTATATTCTAATACAATATCAAATGTATTATAATATGTACTCTCTAAATTAAAAATATCACTGTGGATAATATCAATTTCAACTACATTTTCATCAGCTGTTTTTTTCAGATTATTCACTGCCGATTCAGCAAAATCCACAGCGGTTACCTCATGCCCTGATTGTGCAAATTCAATAGCATCCCAACCATTTCCTGCACCTAAGATACAAATTTTCAGGGGAGATTTTTCTGTTTTTATCCATGCCTTGAACACGGGGGTAGGACCTCCTAAGTCCCAGCCCATTTCACCGGATAAATAGGATTCTTCCCAATATTCCGGATATGAGGAAGGACTAAGTTCATTATGAAGTGTTGTATTAGTGGTGTTCATCATGTATTGCTCATATTGCCCGTAATTATCTCCTCCCGCTCACCAATCGGATTAGGTATATCTAATATAGGGATACATTTTCTGCTTCAGGACCACGCTGCCCCTGAAATACATCAAACTTTACTCTGCAATGCATTGAAATGCGTTGTCCCTTTCTTACATTGGCAACATTTAAAAAATAGTCTTCACCATCATCTCCTTCAATAAAGCCCCAACCCTCCTGCTCTTTCCACATTTTAATCGTACCGGTGATCACTTGTCAACCTCCTCCTCTTCTTTCGAAAACTTAAAGCCTATTTTCTTCTCAAATTCACTGGGGAAATCATAACCTTCTCTTTCGGGGTAGTGCATCAGAGTGTTGATATTGTCCCAGGTTGCTATGAACTGTGCTTCAATAAACTCTTCTGAATGTTCCTCAATTGGCAAAGGTTTACCTTCTTCGTCTTCAGAGCGATGGATAATAATACCAGGATGTTCAAGCCAAAGACCCAATTGATCATACCCTTTCATACGAAAATGACCGGAAGTCTCAGTTATACCAATATCCTGAAAACAATCTACTCTCCGAAAAGATACGAATATTACATCACCTATTATCTCATCAATTTTAATCATAGAATGAATTCATAGCAGAATAATAAAAGGGGAAGCAGACCTCCCCCTTTAACATATTCCTTTTTAAAAATTATTTCTTCTTTTTGTCTTCTTCTTCAGCAGGTGGGAATACTTTCTCATTCAGTTTAGCGATATCATCCTGAATGGTAGATATATTCTGTTTCACTTGTCTTATAGTCCTGTCATTTGAACGCTTATAGCTCTCAAAACTATCTTCCAGATTTGAAACATCGTCTTTCACTCTGTCAATTTTCCGGGATAGAACTTCTTCAAGCTGATCAATGCTGAATTTGATTTCTTCCAATACGATATCAATGGAATCCATTTGGGTATCATAAGCAGCATAATGGGCATGGGTTTCTTCCTGAAGAGTTTGCACATGCTTACTTGTTCCAATCCACTTTTTTTCAAGCCGGTCATATATTTCAACCGTAGAATTAACATCTCCGGACAGCTCTTCATCGCTTGATTCCAACTGTGTCATACGCTGGGTGCGGGTGTCATCCACTACAACCCAATAGTATGATACGGCTAAGACGATAAAGAAGGTTACGATCCAAATTGCTCTTTGCATAATTTCCCTTAACTTATTTTTTTTCTAACTTTGCTAATTTCTTTTCCCATTCGGGAACATTTTCTTCAGGTTCTTCAGGAAGTACTGGTGAAACTTCTGCATTCTGAGGTGTAGCTTCTACCTGTACTCCGGCAGCCGGGGCTGGCAATCCGTCAGTTGACTTCAGCATTTCTAAGAGCTGTTGACGCTCTTTTTCCTTCGTAACCAATTGATCGCACAGTGTTTTCATTTCTTCATTAAAATCTTTCACGGTGAGTTCTAATCGTGTGAGGAGTTCCTCCATGAGAAGCGTACCGTAAGAATCATTGATTCCATCCAATAAATCATCTAATTTTTCAGACAGGTATTTTTTTCTTCCTTCTGTTGTGTCTAAGTCAATGCTCAATTTTAATTACTTTCCTTGAATTATGTTTGCTGGTGGAGTTTTAATTTGAAATTTTATCTATGGGATTATCTATGTCCTCAGACTTTTCCTGCTCAAGATAATTGAAGACCTTATCACTGTTTTGTAAAATTAAATAAATCAACCCTGCAAAAATCACAGCCTGAAGAAACAACCCTGCACCTAATACCATACCAACTGCAGCTGAAAAATACCAGAGCATTCTGTGAGCAAAATCCGATTGTTTTGAAAGTGAAGTTATAACCAAAAATACTGCCACAATACCTAAGCCCATTCCCATATTGGTTTCATAGACATATAATTGACTGGTTAATCCCAAAATCGATGCAGCAAAAATACAAATCAGGGACGATTCTACAATCTTTTGTTCGTTTTCTGATTTGCCGGGGACATAACTGAGAGCTCCTCCAATTATTGCGGCTAATAACAGTTTAAAGCCAAATCCTATAAAGCCAAGCATAGCATAATTTAATCAGGATATCACTTTCATCCGTAGCTTAAATTTGAAGAGATTTACCATAGCAAACAAGGGAGTACCTAATATTTGCGTATCGGGAACAAAGCCCCAGAACCGTGAATCATAACTTGAATCTCTATTGTCCCCCATAAAGAAGTAGTAATCTCGTTTTAAGGTATATGATTTCAGTTCAGCAAGAGAGGCACCATTCACTTTTACATGTTCTCTTAAATAATCGGCATTTTCAGCGCCATAATTCAAATACCAGGGGTTCACCAGATTTTTCTCTTTATATTCTCTGTTAAGATTATTGATAAAGTCGGTGCGGTCTTTCTGTTCTCTCATGGCGGCTTTTCGTGAAGAAGAAATTAACCTCAATAATTTATATTTTAAAAATCCATGAGTGCGGGCAACCTCATAGGGATCAATCATGGTGAATGTTTTACCACCCAGAGTTACTTCATTTCCGTCCTGCACCAATAGTGAAATGATTATCTGCCAGTCAGTCACTTTAAAAAAGTTAATATCCATTCCTTTATAAGGAACCTGAAATCCTGACATGTTATCCCGATTGCCGGTAAAGTAGGAATATAATTTTTCAACTTTGTCAGGACCATATTGAAACCCTTTGATATATTTTCCCTCCTCGGGAAATGGCATGAGCTCCCCATTGATAAAGATATCTCCTTCATCAACATATATAGAATCGCCGGGTATTCCAATACAACGCTTCACATATTTTTGGAAAGGGTCTCTGGGAAATTCAAAAATGGTAACATCTCCGTTTTCTACTTCCTTGAATTTTGGCAATCGCCACCAGGGGATGTCAAATCCAATTCGTGTATATGGAATTCCAATCCAAATGGGTGTACGCATACCATAAATGAATTTGTTCCCAATGAGCATATCGCCGGTGAGGATTTCATTTTCCATGGACCCGGTGGGAACAACATAAATCTCTACCAAGGTTGTTTTTATGGTAAAGGCTATGATGATTAAAATGATAAGTACCCGGAGTTCTTCCAGGAATTTTTTCAATTTGAAACTCAACTGTATAGATTTTCCTTCAATTTAAGGAGTGAATATTAAGACTATAATAAATATTCTCCCGTAAGCATTATTATCCAAATTTGGGACAAATTAAATTTTTGTAATCACAGTAGTCACAATGGTGCCCTTGTTGTGGTTCAAATTTTCCGTAGTTAATACCTTCAGCAGTAATACGGATTTTATCTTCAATTGCATCTAACTCTTCATTTGACAATTGCACAGCAACCTCCGGCTCTTCATGTCTTACAAAAATATTTGACAGCTTTGATGGATTTTGCTTCATCTTTTTTCCATTCTCTGTTTCGATACCATGAAGTACTGCAAAAAGAGCATAAATACCCATTTGTACATCCTTCTTTAATTCTTTTTCAGTTTTCATAGCCTTAGAGGTTTTATAATCAACAATGGAAATGTTGCCCTCACTGTCTAAATCTATTCTGTCACATTTTCCATGTAATTTGGCATAATCAGTCTCAAAGGAAAAGCTGAACTCATTCATGATGGCATGAACAGGATTGTATTTTAAAAAGTTATGATAATTTTCTAACATGACTTCTGCATCTTCCCTGTATTGTTCTTTTTCCTGCCGGAACTGATATCCGCCCTCCTGCCAATGTTCGTCCAACAAAGATTTCATTTCTTCAAGAGAAGTACATTCCTTTTTATGATACATTTCCAATACTTTATGAATCACATGCCCCAACTTAAAATACGGAGGTTCCGGTGCACCGGGAATTTGATCAATATAACGATACTTGTATTTCAAAGGACATTCACTATAGGTATTAATACTGGTTGCAGATAGTGAAAGTTTTTCTTTTAAAGTTTGAATTAAGTCTTCCGAAAGAGATTGCATAACTTCATCTTCTAAAGGTGAATTATTCCATTCAGGTGATCGTCCGTACTTTAGTTTTTGAATGTTTTCAATGGCATTTAACAATTCCTTAGCAGAGTCAAAGTGCTCCATAATAAGTTCGGTATTTAACCGAGATTGATATTCCAAAGTCAGGGTATCGTACACTGATAATGTTTTGTCTTCCATGAAGATTTCCTCCTTTTGAATTAGGGATTCATCTATATTTTTAATAAACTGCGATTGCCGTTTTTCAGGTGCCATTAAGGTTAATGATTCCATTGCCCGGGTTATAGCTACATAAAACAGCCTTCTTTCTTCTTCATAATGTAGTTCCTTTTCATCTTTGCCTTCCACATTCCATCGCTGCCAGTGCACAGGCAGTCTGTCAACCTGTCTCATCGGTTTATAATTTGAAGGAAAAACTGCAGTAGCCAGCATGGGAAGAAAAACATGTTTAAATTCCATTCCCTTAGCACTATGCACTGTCATTACTCTGATTGCCGGAAGTTGAAGCAGCTTTTTCATAGGAGGCAATGCTTCATCATTTACTTCCCATTGTACATTAATAAATTGAACGAATTCCTCAGGATTATCTGTATTATACCTGCTGCAGTAGCCATTGACAATTTCTCTAAACTGATTTATACTATGGAGAGCTAATTGGTTTTGAAAATTTTCTTTTAGGGTATACTTTCGATACATTCTAAAATACTGGATAATATTCCAAATCAGTTTCCCGGTGGTTGGAGAATCTGCCTTTTTCAGACTATCCATAATTTCCATGACTGCGTCCTGTAGTATCCCCTTCTGCTCTTTTGCAAATTCAATTATTCCAATTTTTTTCTCAGAATTTCTATAGTCCTTTGTTAATTGTACAACCAGCTCATTTGAGTAAAGCCTCCTTAATATTCTAAGAAAACCATGTTCTTTAAATTCTGTAGAAGCCCATACATTCAGGATAGCAATGATATCTTTAATGACAGGTTGTTCAAATAACCTATCTGCATGATAATGGGTATGGATTCCTTTAGATTTGAAATACGCTGCCACCTTTTTACATTTATTATGGGTACGCAGTAAAATTGCAATATTCCCCGGGTTTTCATTTTTTTCTGCAACCAACTCCAAAACTTGTTCCGTCAACTTTTCAAGCTGTTCTGTTTCAGTACCAATATATAATCTGGGAAGGTATTCACTTTTTTTGTCAGATTGGAGCTTCCCCTTAGGCAGCCTGTCAGGATTTTGATCAATTACCCAATTTGCAACATCCAAAATGGGCTGAACGGAACGATAGTTCTGAATCAGCTCAACTGGTTTTTTACTATTGGAATAATATTTGGATTTAAACTGATGGACATTTTGAATATTGGCCTGCCGGAAGGCGTAAATACATTGATCATCATCGCCCACTACAGTGATACTGTTTTCAGGAGATGCTATTTCCTGAACTATTTTACTCAAGGCATAATTGTTATCCTGAAACTCATCTACGATAACATGTTTATAACTTTTTTGCAGATCTGCAAGAATGGATGGATGATTTTGTATAAGTTCCCATAAATTGCCAATCATATCTCCATAATCAATGCGATTTATATCCTGTTTCCATTGTAAATACAGGGGGTAAATATCCACTACATCCATTAGCTGAAAAATCAATTCACATGATTTCTCATCCAATCCTCCCTGCAGTTTTTCCTTTTCAGATTGTTTTAGTTGAAGCAATTCTGGCCGGGTAAGCAGATTCTGTCTGAATGCATCAAATACTTTTGCAAAAGATTGTACCGCGAGGATGGGATTTCTTCTGAAGTTAGTACTGTGCAATCGTTTTAGTGTATCAAACTTTTGCCGTAATAAGAAATAAATATCTCCACGGTTCATCACTCCGGGTGGCTCTCTGTAACCTAATGGGATATAATATTTATTCGTCTGAGTTTGTGCAAAGGAATGAAAAGTACAGGCGTGAATAGCTTGCCCTCTATCGCCGATTTTTTTAACTATTTCGCTTTTAAGGTGGGATGCAGCTTCATTAGAAAAAGTGAGAGCTAAAATAGATTCGGGGTGTGCACCTTTCTCTAAAATCAACTTACTGATTCTGCGGACTATTGTAGTCGTTTTACCGGTTCCAGCACCTGCTATTATCAGTAGCGGGGCTTCATGAAAGTCAACGGCTTCCCTTTGTTGTATATTTAAAGGAGACAATTTAATCTATAACTTCTACATACACGGGATACCACTTTTCATTTACAATGCGTACATCCTGTACTTCAGATGATGCAGCAATAACGGGGTTTCCACTGGTACATGCCCATACAGCAATCATGATTGAAGTTCCTGTAATCATACCTAAGATATAGTCTATACTTTTTTGTTTTACCATGACGATTTCCTCTTTTTTAATAGTTGTAATTTTCTTTATTAGTGACAAAGATACTAAGTGAAATAAGCACAAAGTCCAAAGCAATCCGTTTCAGACGGTCCTGCATAAATTTCATTTTTCTAATTACATTTGTGTAAATCTCTAAGTTCAATGCATCAAAGTTTTATAGTTTAAACAGGCAGCGTTTCACCTTGTTCAAGTACACCACAGCAGTCATTATTAACTCTAAACCTGGTTTTATTCTCCGATAATTTTTACCAATACTCTTTTCCTTCGTCCTCCATCAAACTCACCATAGAATATTTGTTCCCATGGTCCAACATGTAGCTGTCCTTCTGTAATTGCAACCACTACTTCCCTGCCCATAATTTGCCTTTTATGATGCGCATCTCCATTATCTTCTCCCGTTAGGTTATGATCATATCTGGACAACGGTGCATGTGGAGCTAACTCTTCTAGCCACTTTTTATAGTCACGGTGAAGTCCGGGCTCATCATCATTTATAAATACTGATGCTGTTATGTGCATAGCATTTACAAGGCATAAACCTTCCTGAATATTACTTTCAATAACGCATGCTTCAACTTCACTGGTAATATTGATAAATTCCATACGGCAGGGAATATCCATCCATAATTCATTATGATATGATTTCATGATCTCTCCTCGTGGATTGGCGTAATACACGCTTTCGAATTATTGAAGGGAGAATTAACATAGGTTGAAACTGGGTAATATCCTAACGATCCCCCAAAAGGTAATAAATATTTCATCGCTTTCTCCTTCGGTGTCTCCGGATTTATCCACACATGCATTGCATCTTCATTCAAAATTACCGGCATACGATTATGAATAAAGCTTATAGAATCAGCTGGCGTGGTAGTAATCACCGTATAAGTATACACTTTTTTATTATCATCATCCTCCCAAACATCCCATAAACCAGCCAAGGGGAGAAGTTTATTTCGCGGATGATGAATATAAAATGGCTGTTTGCCATTTTCAGATTGCTGCCATTCAAAGTATCCGTCCGACAACACCGCACACCTTTTTGAGGAAAGAAGGTTTCGGTATGAGGGCTTCTCCCTTAAAGTTTCAGATCGTGCATTAATGAGTTTCGATCCCAATTTCATATCTTTTGACCAGGAGGGTACAAGTCCCCAACGCATTGAAGTAATGTATTTTGTTTTCCATTGAACTAAAACGGGCGTTGTCTGTGTTGGAGCAATATTATAACTTGGCTCCCAATGAAAGGATTCATCCCATTCATCAACAAGCAATTCCTGAATAATTTCTACTTTCCCCTTTGTGAGAGTTTTCCGGCCGCACATGGATAGATTTAATAATTAAGATTTAACTAAGTATTTGGTGTAGGCTATTTTACTGACAGACAGGTTTTAATAACAGAATCATGGGATTAAAAATAAACCCCTTCTTCATATTTTATAAATGCTATTTATTGTGATTGCCATTCTATCCGCAGTAAATGCAAATTTCCATATCACATAAAAAAAGAGGTTATATATGAATATATTGAAAACATTGGCAACTGCAATTATCGGGATCATTGTGGTAATATTGCTTGGAGGATTATTTATTGATGGTACTTACTCTGTTCAACGAGAAATAACCATAAATAAACCTGTGGGAATGGTGTACAATTATATACTGTATTTAAAGAATCAGGATAATTTCAGTGTCTGGGCAGGGATGGTCCCGGAAATGAAAAAGGAGTATAAAAGAACGGATGGGAAAGCAGCAACCCTGATGTGGGTAAAGGAGAACAGGAAATTGTAGCCATTGACCCCGGAAATCGTATTGATTATGAACCGGACTTAGAAGAAGACCGTCTGCTCTCCGAAATACCCAAAAGGGTTAAATGCTATAGTGAAGTGCATCGACATTAATTACATTTCATTAACATTTTATTTTACCTTTTCCTTACTCCCATCTTCGCAAGCTACGATGGGTAAACCCTCCCTGCATCCTTTTTCCTTTCTCCTTTAATTTCTCCCTCATCTTCTGCATACTACCCATCTTTTCTATGGTAATAGAATACACCCCAAAAGCAACTTCCACCTTTCCTCGTATGATAAATAACTTTTCCCAGTTCAAGAGATCACCATACTGGGTAAAAGCATCGGGGAACATAACGCATTCATAAATATCCGTTTCATCTTCCAGAGTAATAAATTCCATGGGTTCCCGTTTGCGGGTGGAGGTGACCTTTGTGGTGATGAGTACACCTGCCAAGTTAATAGTCTTTCCTACATATTTGGGAATATCCTCTGCTTTTTTAATCCTTCCTTCAAAAAAGGGCAGCCAGGGTATCAGAGGATGCTCAGATATAGGGGAACCAAAGCTCTCCCTCTCTAATCTGATTTTTTCTTCATGAGAGATTTCTGATTCATTGATAGGTGGCAGCATATCCTCTCCCTTCTCTCCATTCTGAAGGTAATGGGAAGCTATGCGAAAAGCAATCTGTTGATGAGTTAAATTTGGCTCCAATTCCGTGAAACATCCTGCATTCGTGAGGGACATAGCATCTGCCAAATCTAAATCAGTGCGTTGGAAAAAATCCTTCAGCGACTCATAATCACCACTCTTTCTCTCCTCTAGAATCTGCATGATAGCCTTTTCTTTCAGATTAGCAATAGCCATGAATCCCATACGGATACGCTTCTTGGCCCCTCTGTATTCTTTACAACTGCAGTTAATATGAGGTGGTAGGATGGTAATGCCCCATCTTCTTGCTTCACTGAGGTAGGCGTATGCAGAATAAAATCCGCCCTGATTTGAAACTACAGCCGCCAAAAATTCCGCCGGAAAGTGGGCTTTAAGGTAGGCACAGCTAAAAGAGAGCATGGCATAGGATGCAGAATGGGGTTTACAGAAAGAATAACCGGAAAAGGATTCTACCATGCTCCACATCTCTAACGCCAGTTTTTTATCATAACCCCGCTTCAACATACCGTCAATAAACTTTTTTCTCCAAAGAGGAACCAAGTGTTCCAGTGATGGACGGGATATCACCTTACGAATATAGTCAGATTCTGCATAGCCAAAACCTGCCAACTCACGGGCAGTCATAGAGACTTGCTCTTCATAGACCATAATACCGTAACTCTCATTGAGAAAATGCAGATCAGGATGAGGCAGTTTCCAGGGCTTACCATGGATACGCTCTAACATGAGATTGGTAAAACGGTTGGCTGCAGGACGGATAATAGAGGAATAAATCACCACATGCTCAAAATCCACTCTGCCGGCTTTGGCTAAAAGCTGACGGGTGGCAGGACTTTCAATGTAAAAAATGCCCATAGTCTTTCCTGCCTTCATGAGCGATTCGGTTTTTTTATCGCCCACAGAGGGGATTCTGTGGTAGTTCACATATTCACTTCGGTACACTCCCATTTGCTTTAAGGTATCCCGCACCACTGCCAGAGAACGGTTACCCAGCAGATCAATTTTAAGCAGGCCTGAATCTTCCGTCTGATCTTTTTCCCATTCTAAAATCTGCACCCCTTTGGTTGCCATGAGCACAGGTATATATTTGCGAATTTCATCCGGTACAATCACCACTCCCCCGGGATGTACTGAAGATACTCTAAAAGCACCAATTATTTTTTCAGATATTTTAAGTATTTCTTTAAGTGTACTATCTATATTTAGGTTTTTAAAGCGGTTATCACTCTCTAACCAAGAGAGTAAATCAGAGCGTCGGCTATGCCATCCAATGCGTTTAGTCACCTCTTTAATCTCCTCATTAGATAAGCCGTACACTTTTGCCGCCTCCCGCACTGCAGATCTGGGTTGAAGAAAAACCTGATTGGACACCATGGCAGTGCGTTCTTTGCCATATTTTTGAAAGACATAGTCAATAATATCATCCCGTTCATCCCAGGGGAAGTCAATGTCAATATCCGGCATATCTACCCGCTCCGGATGAATGAAGCGCTCAAACTGGAGATTATACTTCAGTGGGTCCACCTGAGTGATAAAGAGACAATAACTCACAATGGAGGCTGCACCGGAACCTCTGCCAATAGTAGCATTCGTCTGCTTAACAATATCCCACACTACCAGAAAGTAAGGGGCAAAACCTTTTTCAGTGATGATGGCGAGTTCGTGTTCAATGCGTTTTTTCACTGCAGAGGACAATGTTGGAGGATTGGGGTTCGGGGTTCGATATTCGATATTCGATGTTCGATGTTCATTATTCTCAATTTGTTTTCCTATCTTCAATTTTCTATCTTCAATCTTAAATGACCTATACCGTTTCTCCGCCCCCTCATACACAAGCTTCCTTAATTTTTCATTGGCTCTATGGGTGCTTTTCAAGTCCATATTCGGGAAAATGGTATTGAGGAATTGCCAGTCCGTTTTACAGCGTTCTGCCAGATAATAGGCATTGTTAATGGCATCCAGACTGTTAGGGAACAGCGTTGCCATTTCTTTTTCTGAGCGAAAATAGTGAGCATCAGATTTTACTTCTGCCAGATCAAGTGCAGACAGGGTGGTATTTTGCTCAATAGCCCGGAGTACCTTATGGGCAGGCTGATCCTTAGGTGAGAGAAAATACACATCTCCGGTAGTCACCATTTCCAATTGAAATTGTTTAGCCAAAGCTTGAGCCATGCGTTCTTCCACTCCCGGTCGCAGTTCCACAAAGAGGTGGGTACTTGCAATCAGTTTGCTTAACAACCTCA
>JASLLI010000020.1 GCA_030747125.1 Fidelibacterota bacterium
GTTGTTTTTCATTTAATGGTCTATGGCAATCAACCAATTACAGTAGTTACATCATTAGCACCATCAGTAGCAAGATCATCAAGCATTGAAGAAATTTTTACTTATAATAATAGGGATTTAAACAGTTTTAATATATATCGTAATAATAATCTCGTAGCTGAATCTATTAGTCAATTTTATTACATGGATGAAACCATTGAGTCAGGTTCAGATTATTGTTACCAAATTATGCTCCTCGATGATGAAGGTAATGAACTGTTAGAGAGTATGGAACAGTGTATTGCAATTGAAGCAAGCTATATAGCTGGAGATTTAAATCAGGATGGAGAGATCAATGTCCTGGATGTTGTAATGGTCGTTGATCTCATAGTCAATAATCTAAATCCAACAGAGATGCAAATGCTGCTTGGTGATCTAAACAGCGATGGTTTTATTAATGTGCTGGATATTGTGATGATAATGGATATTATACTGGGAGGCAGTCTGGCAAGGGAAAACTCTACTCATGAAGCAAGTTTCTTATATGGCAATGGTATGGTAAACTATAAGTCCGATGGCAAACTGGCAGGCATTCAGTTAGAGGTTATGGGAGATTTTAAGATTACAGACAACCATCTGCCAGATGGATGGGAGATTGCATCCAGTGAAGAAACCATCATCATGTATAGCCTGGATGGATCAAACCTTAGGGAAAAGACACTCTTTGAATATACAGGTGAACTGACCATTGAATCCGCCATTGCGGCTGACTGGCATGGAAGTGAGATTATGGTAAATAGTTTGCTGCTACCAAAAGATTTCACTCTGTCACCTGCCTATCCTAATCCATTTAACCCAGTTACAAATATTAGATTTTCATTGCCCATAGACAGCGAGGTAAACTTATCTATCTATAACCTGCAAGGCAGAGAGGTTTCTAAACTGATAGAAGGCAATATGGATGCTGGTTATCATACTGTTACCTGGGATGCTGACTCCTATGCTAGCGGTGTATATTTTGTTAAGATGGTGGCAGGTGAGTATGTCAGCACTCAAAAGTTGATGTTAGTTAAGTAACCCACCTCTCCAATTCTTCCTTCCTAACCCAGTTAGCATATTTGACTCCCAAAAAAATAGTATACGGTAGGGTACACATCTACAGAATTTATCCGCCCTGTTCTTAGGAAGATAAGAATATAGGCGGACAATCCCTATTCCGGGTTGCCCGGCAGTCTTAATTAAGGGTGGTTTTGAGTGCGGGTTTAATAATAAAATTTTACAAAATTATATTAATCAATAGGACTATATCTAAAATATCTACGAATCCATCTGAATTTAAATCTGCTACATCTACATATTCACTTTCTAAAATTATATTAACTACTAAAATAATATCCTGTATGTTTACAAATCCATCACCATTTATATCACCAATCGGCGATTCTAATGTATTAAATAAATGCCAACCAGCAGATGGATGCGAAACTGCATTTCCTGCTACACTTGTTGCAGTGATATAATATTCTATAGTTGAATTTGATTGTAATAGAGGGAAGGATCCGCTGTACATATTATCTGTTTCATGGCTTAATGCTATTTCACCAAAGGGTCCATCTTCAGAGCTATATTTCCAATTGAGGGTGACAGATTGCACACTTGCATTGACATTGCTATAATCAATGACTTCTGCATGTAGGGAAATAGTACCATTGTTAAGAATATCCTCAGATCTTATGGATTGATGTGATATATGCATCATATGGGGATCAAATACTCCCATTGTCCTGCAATGTAAGGCATCCTCTGCATACCAGGGATTTCCTGAAGAATCATCAAATCCTATAATCTCATATCCCGGCATGGCTTGCGCATATAGGATTAATGCATCATTGTCTTCAGGAATGCCATATTGAGGGACCAAAACTTTTTTATTTAATATTAAAGAATTGGTGTATGCAGCGACAGGATTTACTTCCCAGGGACCTCCTATAATTTCGGGACACATCAAGCGGTATATGTTAAAGGGTCTGCCGTAGACCGTAGTTAAATCATAAAATGAATCTGCAAATTCTTCCATACATTCATATTCAGGGCTCGATTCAGGAACCTGTTTAATAATAATGGTTTCAGGATTGACCAATTTAGCTAAACAATCAATATGCTGAATGCTTTCTTCATTGGGATTATCAAATATATGATAGGTATCCAGATTTAAGTAATCTTGAACCATATTTATAAATTGATTTTCATTCATATTATTTTCATTAACCATTAATTCGGTTGAAAAGCCCATCCCATATCCATCGGTCATAAAGTTTCCACCAGTCCAATAGATGGGAATATCTAAAATATCCCAATTCAGTTGATTGGCGAAATCTATATTGGTATCATCATCCTCTTCCCATCCTCTATTTGGTGAGGGTAAAGGTCTGCCTTCAATGTGGTTTCTATGCACTAGCGTCAATTCATCATCACAGTAGCCATTATCATCTGTATTGGTTCCTCCGCAATCTCCACAATCCCAACTATATTCATCGCACATAAAATCAATTCCCCAGTTCCCGTCATCACAGTAACCATCTCCCAGCCAATCCATAATCTGTCCATCACCATTAAAATCCTCACATTCTGCATTATTTACATAGCAATCATATCCTTCAGAAGCATATTCCGGCTGATTATTGCAGAATTCTGTTCCTGTACAATCAATAAGGATCATTTCATTATCACACTGGGAATCTGTATCTTCACAACCACTCTCAACAGGATAACCATTAAACTGTTGGTTAATGACTTTCCAATAATCCCTTCCAATGGCAAACTGTGGTCCATGATCCCGCGTCCAATGGCTGTAGGTATCTGTGTTAATAAACACCACATTTTCAAAATTGATTCCCCAGTTATTAAAATTATTCGTCGCCTGATTCTGGTAGAAATTTGATTCAACGAGGACATAAATAATTTCATCCTCCGCTAATTCGACGACTAAATCTGATGGAATTCCCAGGGGCCACCTGATCATAGTCCCCAAAGCGGGTTCCCACTCTGCCACTATTCTTCTTTCCGGAATGTCACTATATAAAGAGGTTAATAATAATATGAATAAAACACTAATCTTTTTCATGCTTTAATCTACACAATAAACAAACCTTTATAAAAGAGGCTTTACAAACTGATACTTTTAATGTAAATCGGGAGCTTGAAATTTCTTTTTCCTAATGATGGGTGAATATGTGCACATTGAAATTATAATACAAAAAGAAAAAACCCTCAGTGAATTTCACTGAGGGTTTTTTACTTCTATATTTGAGAAATCCCTAATTATAGACTTTTGCGTTCAGTCGAATATATTCACCATCCTGCTTAAACCAAAGCAGGCGGGTTTGTTTCTTATCTTCATCTATAAATTCTACACAGTATTCAATACCGGTTTCGGTGGATATGACTTTTGTACCAAAATCAAATTGGGGAGTCCTTACATAGTTTGGGTTTTGTTCCTGAATCATCATTTTCTCCTGCCTTACTTTGTATAAGTTTAAAACGCCTGAATGATATCGGTCAAATTAAATCTGATAATACTGAATATTAGTTACAATCTGCAGTAATCTGTGGTCCTATTTTCTCTTCGGGAATACAGGCAGGATAGGGAGGACATAAATTATTTTGAAACATTTGAAAATGATCCAGATTTGAATAAATCGTACAAAGAGAATCAGGAATAAGCCCTGATAGTTCATTCACATAAATATACAGCCAATTCAGGTTTTTTAAATTTCCAATACTTTGAGGAATGCTTCCGCTAAGAGAATTAAAGGATAGATTAAGAGTATCTAAAAAGGTAAGCTCACCAATTGAATCAGGGATTGCACCAGACAGGCTGCGGTCATATAACCATAAATAATGTAAGCGTCCCTGTTCATTCCATTTTTGAATTTGTAGTTCCAAGGGTTCTATACTGTCGCTGCTGTCTGCATCTAATGTAGCGGTAATGCTGCCATTGCTATTGTCAATAAACTTTTGCAATATCCTTAAATCACCTTCATGGTAGCATTGGCTGTTGATTTCCGTGAATCCCTTTCCACATCCTTCCTGAGGCTCTGTGGTACAGGCAAAGAAAACAAGGGTAAATGGCAGGAGTCTCCTCATGAAGCAGACTTAAAAGTAGCAGATTAAGCTTTAAGCTTTAATCTCAGATTATTTGCCCAAAAGTAGGTTCCCAATCCTGAAACGACTTCCACTGCAATAAAGATGGCAATGTTCATTGCAATACCGCCGGCAAAGCCATAACTATGTAATCCTACTGAGAGCAGATTAACCCCAAACCAGGCAAGAATGACTACAATATTATTCAGTATCAGACCCAGTGCAAATCCCAATGGTTTCACCACACCGGTGATGCGCATATGCAGCATCATGATCTGCCACATGACAATGAGCAGCGCACCGTTTTCTTTTGGATCCCAACCCCAGAATCTACCCCATGACTGGTCTGCCCAGATGCCTCCCAATATCGTTCCAAACAAGGTGAAAAACAGGGCAAAGAGGGTAGCCCCAAACATATTGGAATTGATGGTTTTAAGATGTGTTTTGTCTTCGGGGGATCTAATTGCCTGAATGAGGTAAATATGCCCCAGTAGTCCGGCAAAGAGGGATGTTCCATATCCAATGGTAATAGTGGTTACATGGGTTGCTAACCAAAAATTTGAATTGAGCACTGCCACTAACATACCCAGAGTATCTCCGTCATTTGCGTATCCAAACCCAACGAAATGCAGAATGATACCACAAACTGACCCTGCAAACACCCCAATACCGTCCTTTCTGGAGTACTCCAGAAAGGCAGCACTCACCACTCCGATAAGACTAACAAAAATAACCGATTCATACAGGGTGGAAACAGGCGGCCTTTGCATGACTATCATGCGTAGATAAATTGCATAGGCATGGAAACCCACTCCAGTAAGGAGAGATGCAAAGGAAATTTTTCGAAGTAATTCAGGTTTAAATACCCAGGAGAGGGATAACAAAATAAACGAGAGAAGATAAAATGCCATACTTTTATAAAATAATTTAGTATGGTTCATCCAGGTTTCAGTTTTTAGATTCTTAACGCTTAATAACTGTCCAAAATCTGATTGTAATATATTTTCATAATTAGCCAGTGTGGTTACCATTTGAGATTCGTCATTTTGCAGGTAGGCTTGAATATATTCTTCAAGAGTAATTAATAATTTTTCCTGTTTTTCACCTAGTTCCCTGCTATCCATAATTTCCCAGGGGGACAACCACACTGCTTCGTCATCTGCATTTTCCGGGGGGATAATTTTTATAGACACTGCAAAATTATCCTGACCAATATCATTAAGCAGCGTGACAATTCGCTTCACTTCTCTTTCTTCAGCTGTCCATTGGGGTTCTTCTTTATTCAGTAGAGCTTTCAGAGGTTCATTTATGGCATCAATATTTCGGACAATCTGAAAATAGCTTATTTTTTTTCCCTTTTCCACCTTCAGTTTTGCTGCGATTTCTTCATTCTCAATGGATACAAGAGGCAAAAGGCAGGTAAAGGAATAACTCAGCTCCTGAAAACGAATAATATTGCCGTACACTCTCAACATCTGCTTATCAAATTCAGTGAGCTGTTCTTCTGACTTCCCCTGGATATCAGCAATATAGGAGATTTGATGCTGAATTCCTGACAGAACTTCCATGCGGTTATATACATGGCTCTTTCTCCATTCTAATCCCAGACTGCCCACAACCTGAGGATTACGAATATTGAAGACATGGAATGCGTCATTATTGTCCGGATGTGTAATGAGTTGCAGAAGCCAGTCAACCGCTTCCATTTTTTGAATATTGTTATTTCCGGGGAGGGCATCGGATTTCAATGACCGCTTTTCATACATGGATAAAAGTTGATTTCTGGAGAATGTGTCCAATGGCTTGATACGCCCATTCTCATGCACGGGGATATCACCAAATTGCATGCCTCCAAAACCCAATTCGGATAGTGACAAAAAGAGGAGCAGAATAGTATTAAACTTCATGACTTTTTCCTCTTAAACAAGTCAGGCATTTTTATACAAAGATGAAACAACAAACCAATACACATGATAATGCTGGATATATAGGGGAACATCCTGCCATAGTTTTTTACCGCCGCCAATACGGTTGTTTCACGATGCTGTCCCTCCATAAAAGATGCCTGATAAAATGTATAACCACCATGTCTCAATGGTTCATTCATTTGAATCAGCTTTTTCTTCCCGATCCCATTCTCTATGAGATTGACTTCAGAACTATAGGATTTTGCCATATTCGTTCCAGGATGCAGCACTTTTTTAAAATCAATTAATTCAATAGAAAAGGGTAAATAGGTTCTCTGTCTCCTGAAGGCAAGTTCAAATAGATCATTATGAACAGTAATGGATTGAGGGATACTCTGCCCCAGGAACAATCCATAAATACCGTCTGTGGTAGTTCCCGTTCCGGAGATCTCTAAGAGAATTCCGGGCCGATTTCTATTATCTTCCTTTGCCACAGGCTGATTGGAGAGAGTAAAGTTTTTCATCATCCCTTTATAGTGTACCCCGGGATCAGTATCCCTACGGATGGGTTCACAATTTTTATAGAAATTTAAGACTTTCATTTTAAAAGGAAGATGGAGATGATGCAGTTCTTTCCCATTTTTCAGCATTGGCTGATCGAAAACCGTATAGGAATCAAATTTTTGATGAGTGGTATTGACAACAGCTAATTCCATATTGTGGTAATCTTCCACAAAATCAGAGTAGGCTCCTTCGTCAATGATCATATTCCCTTCTGTGCTGTAAATTGCCGTTAAACCACCGCCGACTAACAACAAAATGCCGCCTATATGTAATATGACGATTCCCAATTTTTTTAATTTCCAAATACTCTTATTAAAGAAAAAGAACAACAGATTCACTGTTATAATTACCATAGTTAACCGCCCTCCGGGAAATGGGAAATACCAGAGCCAGACGATCCAGGAGGAAAAGAATTTATTTTGTGCTGCAAAGAGACCCATATCCTTTTGGGCGATAGTTCCTGCAAACACGAGAACCATCATCCAAACTATGGTGATGACAAAAATGCGGGGATCTTTTAAAATACGAATCAAAATTAACCTGTTAAATGTATTCCCGGGATATTACTTAAAATGTAAAGAGGAACAAAAGGATTTAAAATCAACTTCTCCTGCTGCTGCTGTTTCAGTGTTAGAGGACATTTTAACAAAAAATGTAACTTTACCAGATGGTATGATTGCACATAGAAATGCCTGACCGGATTCTTCATTTCGTATATGGGTAAAGATATATTCTCCCAATTTCCCCTGTATCCGGGAAATTTCATTTTCAATGAGGGAGGCAATGACCGGTTGTAATCCTAACTGAGTACGCCAGCGGTTTATATTTGCTGCAATACCTCCTCCGTCACCACCCAATTGGATGAGGGAAATATCTCCTGTATCACCCTTATTGGGAAAGTCAAAGCTTGCCAGTCGCATACTGGATCCTTCAGATGGCTGCCAGCCGTCCGGTTTTGTCCAGGAAAGCTGTAGATTGGCAGGTTCAACATTAGTAGGCAAATCCATCTCCGGTTGAGATTGAACCTGTTTTGGCAGGGTATAAGTGCGAATGTGGTCATCGCCGCAGGAAAGAATAATAAATACCGACAGGCAGGTAAGTAATGCCTTATGTACCATGGGGTAAAATTAAGGGGATTTTAGAACGCTAAACTTACTAAAATATGGTTGATTCAGAATATTTTCAGTCGAATAATTCCCAGCGGACTTCTCTGGTTACATAAGAAATCCCTATACTGTCAGCCAGGGGTATTTCCAGGGTGAATCGTGCAGACTGTTGAGGTTCCAGCACGGTATCGGTAACAATTCCTGATCGGTAAATAGTTTGTGTTCCCTCAATAAAAGTTGAATCAGATACTATAAGTTCCGTGTTGTCATCCCATAAATTATAGATCACCCTGACAAAATCAGCTCGGCGTGCCCCCTGATTCATCACCTTTCCCTTATAATAATGTATGCCCTCAACAGATTCTTCAGTCCCATGACCAATAAAAACAATTTCCGCAGTTGGTAGAACCAAATCCTCAATAAGTTCAATTTCATCTTTGGGGATAGTAATTCTGCCTAATTCAGTTTTTACGGCAATATAACTCACTTTATCTTTAACGATAGTTCCTTCAATTACAGAATCGTTTTTCAAAGTGATTTTATGTGCAGGGGGTGGATTGTCCAGAAGTTCCTTCAATTGCCGGGTATAATCCGTTTCAGGAGGTTGATAATCATATTCCATTACCTTAGCTTTTAATCGGTTCACTTCCCCCTGGATTTCTGCAATGGACTCTTCTAATTGGTAGAAATGATCTGCTGGGTCTTCAATAATGGCAGTTAGTGTATCGGTGATTCCTTCCCGAGGTGTGGGAGAGGCACTCTCCTCAGGGCTTGGAGAGGCGTTTCCCTTTCCCCCGCAATGCAAAATGAAAAGTAATAAAAGAGGGGAAAGAAAAAATTTATTCATTGCGGTAATGGTCCAGTTCGGCTTCTTTCTGCATTGCCCGGAAAGCAGCCATCCGCAGCTCATCCTGATAATCTTTATAGACTCCATAGTCATGCAGCATACCCACAATTTCATTATAGTAAATATAATTGGCAGGGTCATTTAATAGCTCCACCACGCCTTCTATGACTTCAGGGTCTGAGTAGCGGGTTAATCCCTTAAAAGCTTTAAGACGGATTTTACCCGGGAAGTCAGTAGTCTGGGCAATTTCAAGATAAATGGATTTAATTTCTGGATTGTCAAAATTATCCAAACTACCCATAACAGTGTTCAGTAGTGAATAATATTTATGTCGGCTTGTTTGATAGGCTTCCACTAAAGCCATTATCATTCTTTCTTCCGGCATATCTCCCATGACATTGAAGGCATATTCATTCACTTTGTCTCTTGTGCCCGGATCACCTAACATCTCTATAAAAAAGTCCACCAATTCTGGGGCATCTTTCTTAGAAAGAACTTCAACTGCTCTGCTGCGTGTTTCTACGGGAAGGTTTGTGTTTTTAGCCATTTCCATCAAAATGGGAATGACTTTCTCATCACCAATTTCACCTAAAGTTTCTGCCAACAGGAAATTCATTCTGGCGTTAGATTTTTTACTAACCTCGTAGAGCTTAATGAGCAGATACACCTCATCTTTGGTGCCATTCTTTCCTACTGCTTCTAAAATGTCAGTACGGATTTCATTTGATTTTTTCTCAGTAGCAGTAAGTGCCGCAATCAGTGAATCGGTGGAAGCAACATCATCATACTCTAGAAGAATTTGAATGGCTTCTTTCATCAGGTCCAACTCAATCAGACTGGCTGAGCCAACCGTACTTTGAATATCGCGAATCACCATGGGGTCTCTGCTTTCAGAGAGGGCACGCATAGCTGCCAGACGCACTTCATAAGACTGTTGGGGATCCTTATATATTTCCATAAGCAGCACTAAGGATTTCTGCTTTCCATTGAGAAAGTTCAACCGTTGCTTTTCCACATCCTCAAGGGTATAGTTGGAAATGCGGGCACACCCCGAAAGGAGTAAGAATCCTGTGAGAAGGAGGAATAAAAATCTGTAATGGTATGAAAAGAGGATTTGCATGGAATACGAAAGTAAAATTTCCCTCAATATTTAAAGGTAAAACAAGAGAAATCTAAACTTCATTCCACGCACCCTGCCACCAGCCATCTTCAGTTAATCGGGTAACGGTAAAATGGCGAAGCCAATCTCCCAGAAAAATCAGAGAATGACCATTTTCTTCTACAATTCCTTTTTGGTGATAATGCCCCAACAAAACGGTAGAATATCCCAGCTGCCATTGGGAGCGGGCATACTCTGTCATTTCGGACCTGATAGCTTCAGACTTATTATCGTGGTGATGATAATGTCCGCTGGCTTTTGAGACTTTGTTGGCAAGTCCGCATCCCCAATCAGGGTGAAACTGCCTGAAAAGGGAAATGGCAATTTTACTGCGAATTACTTTTTTCATGAGACGGTAACTTCTGTCCTTTCGCAGCAATCCATCTCCGTGATTCACCTGAATTTTTTGCACATCATGAGAAAACTCAAGGATACCGTCTATCACTTCAGCGCCGAATTTTTTATTAAAATAACCAAAATCCCAGAAATCATGGTTACCCAACACAAAACTGATGTGAATACCGGAGTGGTGAAGTTCCTCCAGGTTTTCCAATAGATCAGAGTATCCCGCAGGAACAACATGGCGGTAATTAAACCAGAAATCGAAGAAATCACCTCCAATAATCAAGGTGCCTCCAGTGGATTTAATTACATCAAATACGTGATATAATTTTTGTCTGCGCTCCAGTTCATACTGATCCACATCCATTTTGAAATGATTATCGGAGACGACATATACAGGAAGGTTGTACATGGTTAAAATTAGAGGGTTGTTGGATTGACTTCATAAAAAAAAGAAACTGGATTATATAAAAGTACCTGCGGCAAATAAGCAGAACGGGTTACTTTTGTCACTCTTTTTCCTGAACAAATCAGGAGATTAAAACATTAAAAGTACAATGCAGCTGAAATATTTTTTAATAGGAATTCTTGGGATCATCCAACTGTGTTTTGGTCAATTCGGACAGAACATTGTTCAATATGATGACTTTACCTGGGAATTTATCCAATCCAAACACTTTGATATTTACTATGCGGAGGATGGGCGTTCTCATGCTGAATTTACCGCAAAAGAAGCTGAAGCTGCCTACCTGAAAATCTCAGACAGACTGAATTGGCGGCTGAAGAACCGTGTATCCATTATTGTCTATAATTCACATAATGATTTTCAACAAACCAATGTGGTTGACAGCTATATGTTTGAAGGAATCGGCGGGGTTACTGAGCTGTACAAAAACCGTGTTGTTATCCCCTTTGACGCATCCAATCAGGAATTTAAACATGTGATACACCATGAATTAGTCCATGCCTTTATTAATGATTCAGTCTATGGCGGAAGTCTGAGAAATATGCTGGCAAGTTCTATAAAGGTGCGGATTCCCCTGTGGATGAATGAAGGGTTGGCAGAATATTTATCCAGCGGTTGGGATACGAATTCAGAAATGTGGATCAGAGACTTAGCCATTAATTGGGAGACTTTTCCGGAGATTAGAGAATTGACAGGCTATATGGCTTACCGTGGCGGGCAGTCAGTATGGAATTTCATCACTTCAAAGTGGGGAGAAGAATCCATTGCTGAAATTTTTTACCAGTTGAAAAAAGCAAATAATGTGGAAACTGGTTTTAAGAGAGCTTTGGGAGTTGACTTCGAAAAACTGAATGATCAATGGCATCAATACTTAAAGGAACAATATTGGCCAGATGTAACCAACAGGAAAAATGTGAAAGATTTTGCCCGGCAGCTTACAAACCATGAAAAGCTGGAGAATACCTATAATGTGGCTCCTGCAATTTCTCCCGATGGCAGCAGAATAGCTATTTTTTCAAACAAGTCTGGTCCTATGGCTCTCTATTTAATTTCTGCGGAAGATGGCAGGTTCATTAAAAAAATTATTCAGGGTGAACGCAGTTCCGAATTTGAAGAATTACATATTCTGAAACCGGGTATCACCTGGTCCGATAATGGAAAGTTCCTTGCCTTTGCAGCCAAATCAGGAAAGTCAGATGCCTTGTTTATCGTTAATATGGAATCAGATGACAAGACGAAGCATCGCCTGGAAATGGAAGGTATTTTCAGACCTGCGTGGAGACCAGGTTACAACGAAATTGCCTTCATTGGAAATAATGGTAAGAACAGCGATATTTACCTCTTTAATCTAGAAACAGAACAATTGACTAATCTGACAAAGGATTGGTTTACAGATGATCAAATTTCCTGGTATCCGGATGGAGATTCACTTGTGTTTATCTCTGACCGGAATGATGTATTGGAGACGGGTATAACCACCATGCCGGAGGGGCATATTTTTAAGCAAACTGATATCTACTCTCTGAATCTGAGAAACAACAATATTCGCAGATTAACCACATCAGATTTTAATGAGACATATCCCTGCATCTCAAAAGATGGAAGTACTATGGCATTTATTTCAGATGAAAGCGGTATCAATAATATTTATCTGAAAGGTGATATGGATAACCAGGCGCAACCTATTACCAATGTGCTTACTGGCATCACGCAGCTCTCATGGAACGGAGATGATACCCAACTCATTTTTACCGGTTTTTATAATAAAGGGTATGACATTTATACTTTGGAAAACCCAAAAGAGAGACTGAACGAAAATATCAATGTAGAGCCTGCAAGTTGGACATTAGAGAAAAATGATACCTCTCTATTAAGAAAAGAGAACAGCACAGACAGAGCTGATACAGACAGATGGAAATATAAAAATTATGTATTCTCAGGGTTGGATGCAACCACAGAAATTCCCTCAACGAATCAAGCAGTGGAATTGGATACCTCTCAGGTATATGACAGCTCAGGAATTTACCGCACACATTTCTATAAAACCCGATTCACCCTGGATTTTGCACAGGCATACTATGCCTTTGATACGCGTTTTGGCGGGCAGGGTATGGCGTATTTTCTTTTCAGTGATATTTTAGGTGACCATAAATTGCAATTGGGTACAGAAATGGTGGTTGACCTTCAGCGTTCTGATTATTTTATTCACTATCGTCTGCTCCCTTACAAAATAGATTGGAATTTTACCTTCTATCACTTAGCCTATCAGTTTAATCCAAGTTTCAATTATAACAATATTAATTTATATCAAAATCTTGGCTTCCATGTAAATGCCAGCAAGCCGGTAACCCGTTTCACCCGTTTTGATGCAGGGATTGATTTGAATCATATTATTGAGTCTAAACTTATTCCGATTCAGGATGAATATGGAAGAATATACAATTATAATGATGAGTACATATCCTCCTTTACAACGCTGATTCCCTCTGTAAAGTATATCTGGGACAATGCACTGTGGTCCTATACCCACCCTGTGGAAGGCTCACGATTTTATATGAAATACCGCAGCAGCCCGGGGATAAATCAACGCTCTCTCAATTTTCACTCTGCTACCTTTGATGGCAGAAAATACTACCGCCTGTTCAATGGTGTCAGCATTGCAGGAAAGATATTTGGTGGTACAAACTGGGGCAGAGATGCACAGAAATTCAGATTAGGAGGAGTCCCCTGGCTATTTTCATCAGACAAAATTTCTGATAGATATTTCACAGGATCAGGAGACCCGTCTATTGAAGAACTTTATTTCTCTGAATATGCAATGCCTTTGAGAGGAATCAAGATATCAAACAATATGGGGCATAATGTATTTTTAGCTAATCTGGAATTACGCCTTCCTTTTCTCGTTTATTATTTCCCCACCATAAAATATTTTGGGCAGATTAACGGTGTCATCTTTTCCGATTTTGGTGTTGCATGGAATGATGAATATCCTGCTTTTTGGGATGCTGACAGTTGGGACAACAGAACAGATTTTACTGGCTGGCTCATGTCTTACGGATTTGGTCCGCGCTTTATATTTCTCGGCTTCCCCTGGCAGCTTGATTTTGCCTGGCAGTATAATCCACATAAAGGAACCATATCCGACCGAAAATGGTATCTCACCATCGGTTTGGATTTCTAAACTCATTCCTCTGAAAATTTGAATATATCCTTCCCCTTTGCCGGCGAAGTGTTTTCCCTGTGCAGCGCAGTGTTTTGGGCATTTGCAGTGGTAATGCTAAAGAAAACTGGTGAGAAAATTCATCCCGTTTCGTTGAATTTATTTAAAAATACTCTGGGGGCAACTCTGATTTGTATCACACTGATACTGATAGGCCAACCCTTAATGAAGCCTGATTTTGTAACTCGTGAAGATTATATCAGGTTAGTAGTAAGCGGTGTTATCGGGATTGGTTTGGCAGATATTATTTTTTTACATTCCCTTAATATAATAGGAGCAGGAATTTCTGCATTGGTGGATACAGTTTATAGTCCCTTTGTCATTATTTTTGCTTACTTAATGTTGGGAGAACAATTAACTCCTCTTCAATTTTTGGGAGGTGCCCTCATTATTGGTGCCATTATATTTGCTTCCCAAAAACTGCAGCATATTCCTGTCGATCGCAGCAGGTTAAAATATGGAATTCTCCTCAGTATTATGGCAATTGGCATGATGGCATTTGGAATAGTACTTATGAAACCTGTATTGTCAAAATTTCAAGGGGATGTAGGCAAGCAGCTCTGGTTTGCAGGGTTTCGGATGATACCTGCTTCTATCATTCCTCTCTTAATTTTTCTGTACAAATCAAGAACACAGAATTTGATTAAACCATTTTTAGACAATAATGTCTGGGGCCCTCTAATCAGCGGTTCCGTCTTTGCAACCTATTTGGGGATTTCCTTTTGGATTATAGGTATGAGCCTCACAAAGGCATCTTCAGCCAGCATCCTGAATCAAACAGCCACCATTTTTATTCTTATTTTTGCCAGGATATTTTTAGGAGAGCCATTTACAAGGCGCAGGGTATTGGCAATATTCATTGCCATGCTGGGAGCACTTCTGGTTTTTATCGGATAGAATTATTTCCGCACCCAGCGGGAATAAGTAGCTGAGGCAGTGAGGGGTTTTTCCTCAATCTTTTCATATTCATTCATTATGGTCCCCAGTGTAACAGGAAAATAGGTGTCTATTCCCTCTGTTGTCTCTTCCACAAAAGTTATATGCAGTTCATCAGCTCTGTGTATGAAATGTCGATATACCTGTGCCCCCCCAATTACAAAGACTTTTACAATATTATTATCATTCAGATATTCGATGCATTGTTCGATGGAATGAAAACATTTTACATCTGAAACTGAGGTTCCGGACAGGATAATATTTTCCCGTTTAGGCAATGGCTTAACAGGGAGCGATTCCCAGGTTTTTCTCCCCATAATTATCGTGGAGTTAAGGGTCAGTTTCTTAAAGTTTTTTAAATCTTCTGAGATATGCCAGGGCAGAGAACCATCTTTTCCAATACCCCCATTCATATCCTGTGCCCAAATCAGATGAATTTCCATGTTAAACCGCTACGGGGAATTTTATAGGTGGATGATAGCTGTAATCATGGAGGGTGAAATCGTCAAACTGCAGTTCCCAAAAAGGCTTTGAAGCAATCTCCAGCCTGGGAAGGGGCAGAGGTTCTCTTTGTAATTGTTCTCTCAGCCCCTCAACATGATCAATATAAATATGAGCGTCATTGATGTAGTGGGAGAACTCTCCCGGTTCAAGATTCGTCTCCTGTGCGATCATTTGAGTAAGGGTAGCATAACAGGCAAGATTAAAAGGAATACCAAGGGCAATATCTCCGCTGCGCTGTGTAAGATGACAGTTTAACTTCCCATTTGTCACATTGAAAATGAAGAAGGCATGACAACTGGGTAGTGCAATTTCATCCAGTACTGCAGGATTCCAGGCACTTACTACCATGCGTCTTGACTCGGGGTTTGTGTTGATGAGGTCAATCACATTCTGAATTTGATTAATATGACTGTGCTTCACAGTCCCATTGCCATTGACTTGTTCATACTTATCCCAGTTAACCCATTGGTAGCCATACATTTTACCCACTTCCCAATTCTTTTCCTCCGAGCTCCAGGCATCCCAGATTTTAGTATGTTTGCGCAAATCTCTGATATGGGTTTCTCCCGATAAATACCAGAGGAGTTCTCTGATTACAGAATTGAAAAACACTTTTTTGGTAGTCAGCAGAGGAAAGCCGTCCTGCAGATTTACTTTATAATGATAGCCAAAAACCATCAAGGTGTCTGTACCTGTACGGTTAGACTTTTGAATGCCGTTTTCTAATACTTCATTTACCAGATTTAAGTATGCTTTCATGGAATATTTTTGAAAATTAATTGATTTAAGATTTAATTGGATATGGAAATTTATTATAAATTTTACATGCGAGAGAGGGGGAATCCTACGATTTCATTTCTGAGATTTTTATCATACTGATAGCTAAGCATATATCCGTTTGGAAGCAAATTAATCTGAAATTCCAAAATATTTCATTTTGCTGACGACCACAATATACGGTATATTTTTTATAAGAGATAGGTGTATATTGTGTTACATAGCTTTTCTTATCCGACGGGAAACTAAACACAAAAAGCAATAATTCCAGCCTCCAACTGGAAGATATAGCACCTAAAGCTAAATCAGTTTAGCCTGATCATCTCATCCTCTTAGGAGATATTCCATACAGGGTTGGGAAGGTAGTCTGCCTCCCTATCCAAAAATATAGAAACTAAATTAACTTATTCTTTAGGAAGAATTATGTCATTGAGACTCGTTGAAAAAATGTTTAACCATAAAGGTAAAACAGTTGATGTGATTGGAAAGACACGGGTGAAAACCTACCGTGATTTATATAAACATATTTCTGAAATGCAGAAAACAGGTGAGTTGCCATTGCATGAAGATTATTTGGGCGATAATGAATTAGCCAAAAATATATATACAAAGAAGTATTTTCTGAAAGACCTGGATTGCGAGCTCATTGAACAGAAGCCTGAAGATGTGTTTAAACGACTAAGCTCCTTTTTAGCAACCGTTGAAGGAACAAAGGCAAAACAGAAAAAATGGGCAGGGAAGTTTTATGATGAACTTTTTCATGGGCGTTTCACCCCCGGGGGTAGAGTATTGGCAGGCGCAGGTGACTTGTACAGATTGAAAACTCTGGCTAACTGCTTTGTGACAAAAATCCACAAAGACGAAATAGATTCCATTTATAAGGCTGCATACGAATGTGCCCGTACCTACTCCTATGGGGGAGGAATCGGCGTGGATATTTCTTCATTACGGCCAAAGGATTCTGTCGTACATAATGCGGCAGACTCTTCCACCGGTGCTGTCTCCTTCATGGAACTCTACTCCCTTACCACCGGACTCATCGGACAGAGTGGAAGGCGGGGAGCTCTCATGCTTACTATTGATGTAAAGCATCCTGACATTCAACATTTTCTGAAAGTGAAAAAGGTTCCCAATTGGGTAACCAATCAAATTGTGGATCAATGTAACTGGTCAGGACTGTTTGATTCGCAGGAATTAGAAACCATCAAAAAACAAGTGATGGAAAATACCCAGGTACGGTTTGCTAATATTTCCATCAAAGCCAGTGATGAATTCATGCAATCTGTGGATGAACAACGCCAATATAAAAATGGTGAGTATCTCGTTTACAAGAAGAAGAAGGGTAATATTTTAAGCAATGCCCCTCAAAATGAGAATGATAAACATTACTCCATCAATATTCCCTCAAAAAATATTGAAGATTATGAACTTGTGGACAGCTTCCCCACTTTTGCACGATTGAAAAATTGGGTGGAACGAAATTATAATCGCAATATTACAAAATCAACCTTTAATGAGGTTGTAAAGCGGGATGTATTTGGAGATTATTCCATTGAACTTCCTAACGCTGATTATGATTTAGCCCTGCGTCAGGCTGGTGATTTCATGCTCTATTTCAGCAGTGAGCAGACAGGTGAAATCAGAGAGTTGGTAAAGGCCCGGGATATCTGGGACCAATTCATCGAAGGGAATTATAAAACTGCTGAGCCGGGTTTGATTTTCTGGTCAACCATGAGTAAATATTCTCCCTCCAATTATGTGGGTCGCCCTATAATTTGTACAAATCCCTGTGCGGAGGTCCCCTTAGAAGATGGAGGAGCATGTAATCTGGGGTCACTAAACTTATCCCGCTTTGTTGAAAACGGATATGAAAACAACGCATCCATTAATTGGGATCAACTGGCAGACTCCACAGCCATTTTGGTACGCTTTTTGGATGATGTGGTTACTTGGAATGAAGACCTGAACGCCTTGGAAAAACAAAGGAAGGCAGCAGCAGAAACCCGGCGGTTAGGTTTGGGAATCATGGGAATTGCCGACATGTTGAACCAATTAGGAATTGGTTATGACTCAGATGAAGGAACAGAGACCATAACCAGAGTTATGGAATTCATTACAAATGCGGCTTATCAGGCATCGGCATCATTAGCTGGTGAAAAAGGGGCTTCACCTATTTATTCGGAAGAAGAATATATGGAATGTCCTTTTGTGGAGGAAGCACTAAGTCACGAAACGCAAAACCTTATCAGAGAGAATGGCATTAGAAACATCGCCATCATGTCCATCGCTCCTACCGGATCCATCTCCAATATTGTAAAAGGATTTGAAATTGATGGGAAGAATTACATAGGAGTGTCCGGAGGGGTGGAGCCGATTTTCGCTCTCTTTTACACTCGCAGAACAGAGTCCTTTAAGGAAAATGAATTCTATAAAGTATTTCATTCTACGGTACAGGCATATATTGATAAGATGGAATTGCAGGGGGAATTAGAAGCAGCAGACAAAGTGGAAGATATACTTCCTGACCATTTTCTGAGAACTGCCCATAATATCAACCCGGATCAACGGGTAGAAGTACAAGGCATGATTCAGCGCTATATTGATCACAGTATTTCTTCCACCATAAATCTTCCAGAAGATGTGCAGCCAGAGGTGATTTCTGATATCTACCTGACGGCTTGGAATAAGAATCTGAAGGGAGTCACCATTTACAGAGACGGCAGCCGTTTCCCCATTCTCAGTACAGATGGTGAATTGACAGAATTCCAGAAATTGAAAGAAAATGAATTTCAAATATCCGTTTCTGACAATGAGGTAGTGACAGCAAACGGAGAAGAAATTATTAAATTACCAGATGGTAGTCTTACTACGGTGTATCATTATTTAAAGAATAGTGAAGTTGCCATTGAAGAAGTATTAACCAACACAGAATTTGAGGAAATTGAAGCATGATAAAAGTTGGAGCAAGCACCAAAATTCAGGAAATCTCCAAAAATGAAAAATCAACATCTAAACCAAAAAAGAAAGAACCCCAAAAACAAGTAAACTCCTTTTCAAATAATCTCCGGCCGGAGGTTGTAGATGCAAAAGTATATAAATTAAAATCTGCATTTGTGAAAAATTCAGTTTTCATCACTCTCAGCTATGTAAAGGATGAAAGTTGTATCAGACCCATTGAAATTTTTATTAATTCAAAAGATTTAACGCGGGCACCGGAATATGTTGTTTTAACCAGATTGGTGTCTGCAATTTTCCGTAGGTCAAATGACCCCATGTTTATACTGGAAGAGTTGCAGGGCATCTTTGATCCTAACGGAGGAACCTTCAAGGAGGGGAAATATTACCACAGCTTTTACGCAGAAATTGCAGATGTTATTGAGCGTTTCTTTTTTGATGTTGGCATCATGGAACGCCCTGATGCCCATCCTGTTGAGGATAATGGACCTGCAGAAAAACCCATTGTTCTGGCGAAGGATGAGGGTAATGCAGGAAACACTGAATTTCGCATTTGTACTGAGTGTAATAACCGTACCTTAAAAACAGAAAATGGATGTGATATCTGCATGGATCCCGATTGCGGATATAGTAAATGCGATAAATAAATTAAAGGTAGAGGCAATTTATATTTTGTGAAATATAAATAGACATATCTGGTAAACTTCTTTTCCTCCTCCTCCTAGTTGTTTACCAGTAACACGCAAAAAGCTCGGCTCCTTCCGGGCTTTTTGTTTTAATAAACAAAAAACCCTCAGAAGTATTTTGCGAAAAGTAGGTTTCTGAAGGTTTTTACTGCTTACAGTTAAAAACTGTGAGCAAATTTACTATTTTTGTAGCCCGTAGGAGAATCGAACTCCTGTTACAGAGATGAAAACCCTGGGTCCTAACCACTAGACGAACGGGCCAATCGAGACCCTAAATTTAGAGGGTTTTATAAAAGCCTGCCAATAATAATTTACCGGATTAATGTGGGAATATGGGACTAGTTTCCAACGATAATATTGACGGTAGCAATGATATCCTGAATGTTCAAAACTGAATCACTATTAATATCTCCAGCCGCCATCTGGGATGCATCCGGTTCATCTATCCCCAAGACAAAATTGACTAACAACACCAAGTCTTGAATATTAACAATCTCATCCTGATTCACATCCCCGGCAATTACAAAAGTCTCATCCATGACGAAATCCCATATCCCTCTGCCATAAGTTCCAAATCGGGCAGTTGATAACTCCGGAATATACTCCACAGTCCAATAGGTTTGATCCGGAGCAGTAATGCCTGCTAAATCAGTCCATATATTTGCATTGCTGTCATAAACATAGGGACCGACTTCCGTTGCTGCAAATAAATATTCATCGTCAGGGGTTCCTGCAATTTTATATACCAGCGTATTGGGAAGTCCCTCAGCAAGGGCATCAAAAGAATTGCCGTAATCATAACTGATGAACACTGGTGGATTTGAATATCCTGAGCCGCCAATTATAATTTTTCCTGGAATTGACTCAGATGTATGGATGGTTGATCCGTAAAAATAATGGGCACCGGGACCATTAAACCCAGAGGATTGTTCCCAAAAATTTCCAGATCCATTATTGGCATTGTGGTAGAACTTTCCGTTGCTGGTGAGAACATAGCGGTGTTCCGGTTCAATGGGTGAGTATGCCATAGCTGATACGGTGCCATTAAAACTGAAGGGCTCTTCTTCATAGCTTATGGACCAGCTTCCCATAGTGAGGTGAAAAAGGTGATTACCACCGGACAAACCGCCGCCGCCCAGATATGCTCTTGCAGGATCGTAGGGATCTGCCATAAGAGGTGCCAGCCAAAGGTGGCCTGATCCTGGAAAGTTTAGAGTTTCGCCCCCTGTATTTGTAAGTGGATTCTGATAATACATGGTAAATCCAGGGTAGTTACACCAGATTGTTTCTCCGCCATCTCCGGAAACAAGATGACCGTAATCCCCGCTGATGGACTGTTCAAAATTGAGTACTCCTTCTTCATCGGGATATAGGCTGCGTTGAAATCCCTGATCCTGGCTGCCTGCATACACATTATAAGGAAAAGTTTGTTTGGTATAGGTGGAATAATATTGGCTCACCCCTAAACCATTCATGGATATATTATTTACAGACTCCAACCCATCATCGGAAAAATACAAGCCCCCGTCAGTAGAGATTAGTGCAACCTCGTTATATTCAGCATCCAGAAAGAATCTCACCTCCGGAATGTCAGCATGGAGCATATTGGCTTCGCTGCCATAATATTCCCACCAGTTATTTACTAAGTTCCAGGAGCTTCCTCCATTTGTACTTTTAAATACTTCCATACCTCCCCAATAGATATGGTCTCTGTGGATATTACTGCAATTAAAACTATTTTGTAAATTGAAAAACCACTGCGGTTTTTCTCCTCTGTCAATCCAAGTAGTTCCTCCATTCATGGACTGATAAATTTTACCATCCACATGGGCATAGAAGTAAGGATAATTAGAACCCACCCCACCTGTTATTATATTTTGTCCGCTTCCTGAAACGGGTATATTCGCCAGAAAAATTAATTCATCCGATTCTGAAATTTGATAAAATTCATCATTATGGAGGAGATACACGAATCCTTCAAAATATCTTGAAGTCCAAATATCATAATGATCAGAATTTTGATTTGAGGACATGCCGGCATTCGTATCAAGAGTCAGAATTTTGGTAAAATTTCTTCCAAAATCAATGGACTTATAAATAGTTGCAACAGAGTTCCAATTTCCTGTTCCTTCAGTTGCTAACAGATAAACCTCTTTATTTTCGGTTACGATAACCCGTTTTAAATAGTTGCCACTCCAGCCTGAAAGAAAATCAAGACCATTGCTGAGTTGCAAGGTTTCACCTTCATCATCCGTAAAATAAAAGTAGTCTCCATTTGCAATCAAGAGGCGTCTGGTATCTTCAAATTCTATGAGCCGTAGAAAATGAATGCCTTTAATTTGCATATAATCTGTCAAGGATATCCAGTTTTCCCCCGATAGACTTCCACGCCAGATATTTCCACCATCTGAAGCACAATAGATAAGACCGCTTCCCCAATCAATATCAGCAGTGAGAATTCTTCCTGCTAAATTATTGCTTCCCCGTTCCTGCCAAAATCCACTCAAGTTACCGGAGATCCGAACCTTATTATCATTTAGGAGATGTTGATTTTCAGATAGTAATAAGTCCTGTCGAAGTTTCCGTACTTTGTCTGTACGTTTTTTTCTGGTTTCAGTATCCATTTTCTGCCAGTCCACATCAGGGTGTGACCGGTGCATTTGCCGCATATATTCTTTACGGTGTTTTTTGAAGTCCTTGCGTTTGGATTTCTTTTCTACAAATTCAGTAGGTACAGGCATTCTGCCCTGAATGCGAGGGGCGTCCTGATAAAGGAGAATTGCAAAACAGAAAATAACAGCAAAAAAGAGAAGTGATCCCAACTTTTTCATAACTTAAAATTTAAATAGTTATAAGCAGGTGATGAAATAGAAGTAATAGGTTGTTACATTCAATCAATCTTCACCAATAATTCCTTGTCAAAATATAAATAGGATGTGGAACTGTTTTCCCGGTAAGTCCAGATTTCATAGATCTGAGTAGTCTCCCGGAATGCGTTCACCTTAAATGGATTTCCCATCATAAGCAGAATTTCCTCTTTGGTCATTCCGATTTTGGGATAATCATCAGGAGCGGGGAGAGAGTCCAGTTTTTTTTGTGCTACATAATCCTGGATGTTTTGTGACTTTTTATCGAATTCTGATGCTTCTAATTTTGCTTCCAGCTTTACAATATAGCTGTCCAATTCTCTGGCAGATTGTGGGTGAATTTCCACAATGGTGTTCAACGACTCTAGGGTTAAGTATAAATTGTCATCCAATGCTGAAAAATAGGCATCCTTAATGAGGAGTTGAGTCAGTGCCTCCAGTTTACTTGTTATAATTGGTTTGAGTGAAGCATTCTGTTCCAGAGCTTTTTTATAATACATCACTGCGCTTACATAATCTCCTACCTCCACACTGAGTTTGGCTTTATCCATAAACAAACCAGCAAGAATTTCATCTGCCTTCACTAATCCGGGAAATAAAATATCTGCATTTTCTACCAATTTTTCAGCCTCAGAAAAATTCATCTTTCCTTTATGAAACTGAACGCTGTCAAGAAGCTGGATGGCGATGCGTTCCCGTTGTGACATAATTTCTTCCATAAGGTCCTCGTCGGCATTTTGTTCAGCAGCTTCAAACCAGGCAACGGCACTGTCAATCTCAGAAACCATGATATCTTCAATTCCGAGATTTACCTGTTGATAGGGTATTTGTGATTGGCAATAATGAAGAAATTCCACTGCCTGCTGCCGTTTACCGTGCCGTCTCTCTTCTGCGAGAAAGGATTCAAAATATTCTGCTGCTGCTATAAAATCATTTTCCTGCATATAGGTATAAGCAATGTCTCCGTCAGTAGGTTTCCCGCCGAACTGAATACCTGAAGTAAGAAATATTCCGGAAGCGCGCAAATCCAGTCCGTAAACAGGGGAAAAGTCCTCCGGGGCCGTCACCTTGGAGATATACAATCTATTCCATTTTGCTTCTATACCAAGGGTATAGTTGAAATCAGCGGATTCTTGTTTTAAAATGAATTTTAATCCAATCCCAAAATTTTCCGTAAGTCCCCAGCCTGTAAGGGTTTTATTTCCCCCTTCCGATTCGTAAATGGATATATTGGTCACCCCAAAGGAATGATACATATAGCTTAAGCGGTTCCGTGCCAGCTGCCAGCTGATGCTGGTATTTAGATTCAGCCCCATTGATTTTGGGTGAAAGAGGTAGTTTCCTCTGGTTGAAGAATTCAACCAATCTTTTCCCGTTTCTGAAGGAAGTTCCGGTTTTGAGAGAAAGTCAATATACTGAAACCCCAATCCAAGTTGAAGATCTACATAATTTTGGTGAATCATAAAATGGGGTAGATTGGTACGAAGAAAGTCCACTTCTACAAACACACCCTGGCGGTTTGACAGTGTTTCAATGATGGAAAATTGATATTGGGTTGAGTCTAATAATACAGGCATGTCATCAGGGGTAACAGAGGTGTTATTTAATGGTGTGCCCGACCAGTAATTTTTTCCACCATAGCCAAAATAGCCCATCTTCAAATCGAAGGGAGTGAACACCACTGGCTCTCTGAAAGTCATGCGGTGAAAGAGGCGGTTCCAGACAATTTCAGAGGGGGACTTTTTCCAGGTATGTTCCTGAGAAATCAGAGTGGATACATTGAATGCAAAAAGCAGAAGGAGTAGCACTTTCATTGGTAGAAAATTTAGGGTGATTTATGGGAATTGACAAAAGAGGGTATGGGTGCGCCACCTTACATTCTGTTACAGAAAATTAAGGCTTGCAGGGTGGCAAAAATTGTAAAATACCATGCTGTTTTTACTTTAAATCGGGAGAAGAAGAAAATGCAAAGCTTTACAAAACTAACAGTATTTATATTCACCGTTGGGGTATTGTTTTCCCAGATAGATTATAATTCTGAGATCCAACCTATTTTCAATGCAAAATGTACCAGTTGCCATGGTAATTCTGCTGGCTTAAACCTTGAATCCTATTCCGGTGTCATGGCTGGAGGAAATAACGGTGCTGTTGTAGTACCCGGAAATCACAGTGGTAGTGAATTATGGGTCCGCGTAAATTCGGGGCAGATGCCTCCCGGAAACAATGACCTTACCTCTTCGGAAGTAGAATTAGTTGCCCGATGGATTATTGAAGGTGCCCTGGAATCGGCCCCCGTTTCGGGATGTACTGACCCTGAAGCTTACTCCTGCTCAGATGATGATGTGTACACCAATTATATATTCGATGTTGGCGGTATCATGTATGATAACAGTTGTAACTGGGATTGGAATACCAATACCAATGAAGCAGACTATGTTGGCGGATGTGAAGACAGCCCCTGCGAAGGATACTACAATCCTTCTGCCGCCTCTGACGATGGCAGTTGCCGTTACTATCAAGCACCTTATGGAGAAGTGGTGAATTTTTCTCAGATAGATGCGACTACCATATATTTGGAATGGTCAGGCTTCACACCACCTGCGAATGCTGAGGTTGAGTCCTACCACATTCAGCGTTGTACAGAAGGTTGCTCCTG
>JASLLI010000021.1 GCA_030747125.1 Fidelibacterota bacterium
CTCCTTTGCCAAGGAGGGGATATCAACCGATTGAAACTTACTCCGGTGATTTAACTTATCAAAATGCAATGGGTTGACAGGGGAGGTTGTGAGAAAATAAAAAGAAAATTATGAAACTTACACTCAAAGCTGATAAAAAATACAGTATCTGCACCTGCGGACTTAGCCAAACTATGCCTTATTGTGATAATACACACCGAGAGTATAACGCAGAAAAAAATACCGAATATAAATCATTAAAGATTACTCCAGACAAAGATACCAGTATAGAAGTCACTTGTAGTCGTTGGAAATCAGTGAAAAAAAATTCTATTTAATATGACAATTAAAGAATTCCGGCAATCTATATTCATTGAATATCCTCCCATTGGATTATCAGAACCTCTCTGCGCCATGTGGTATTCCCAAAAAGGTGACTGGGACAAAGCCCATAATATTGCCCAGGATATCAGTAACGAATTAGGCTCATGGATTCATGCACATCTGCATAGGGTAGAGGGTGATATAAGTAATGCCGGGTATTGGTACCGCAAGGCCAACCGACCGCCTCATTCAGGTTCAACAGAAACTGAAGCAGAGGAGATTATTCAATATATAATTCAAAAAGAGAGGGAGGTAGTATAATAAATCAATCTTTTATCAGATTAACCTTTCTCCTCCATATTAATCTCAAGATTCTCACCATTTATTCTCACCTTATATGATTTGGTACACCTGCCGGGAGTACTAAGACATTTCCCGTCTCTAAAGTCATACACCCAGCCATGCAAGGGACACTCCACCATATAATTTTTTACATTTCCTTCCGCTAAAGGAAAACCCTGGTGCAGACAGGAATTTTTCATAGCATAGAATTTACCTTCAAATTTAAAGAGTGCCACTGGCCGGTCACCTGCTTCTACCTGCCATTGACAACCTTCATTGAAATCTGAAATTAATCCAATTGTATGCCAACCCATTCAAGAATTCTCCAGAACTCTGTCAATATCCAAGGCAAGGTTTACACATTTTGTACTTACCCCTCCCAAATCATGTGAGGAAATAGATACAGTGACTTTGCAATATCCAATTTTTAAGTCAGGATGATTGTTATGTGCTTCAGCTAACTTTGCAATGTTATTGATAAATGAAATACCATCCATATAGGAATCAAAAGTATAGCCCTTATTAATTTTCTGTTCCCTGTATTGCCAGTTTTGCCCTGAAAGAGATTTTTGAATTTCATCCGGTGATGGATCCCATTCAAGTCTCTGAATTTAGGGAATCTCAGTTGTAATGGTGATGGCATGAATTTCTCTGCCGATTTCCTCTTTTAATACTGCATGTACCATACGGTGGCGGTCAACGGTGGATTTCCCTGCAAAACCGGAGTAGATAATGGTAGTTTTCAGATGAAGTCCGCAGGCATTATGCCCTCTATGTTGCGATGAAGTGTTTTCCAGCGTCACATCCCCACCGGGGAAATTATCTTGTAACTTTTGTAATATGGCTTCAAAGGTATCCATGGCTCTAAATCCTTATAATTTTGAATTGGAAAACTTAAATCTGTTCATTAGATATAAAACAACCTTGTTGAAAAGTTTCCTGAATCTCTAAACTAACCCCTCATCAAAATCATAATTAAACAACAAAGGAATAAATATTGAGTAAAATTCTCATATACCACAATCCCCGCTGAGGGAAAAGTAGAGAATCCGTGCAGATTCTAAATGATTTGAATGTAGATTATGAAATTGTGGATTATATAAAGCACCCGCCTTCTCCTGAGGAATTAAGGTCGCTTGCTGGTAAAATGGGAGTTAAGGCACGAGACTTTACCCGCACCAAAGAAGCGATTTTTAAAGAACTCAATCTGCATTCCCGGTTGGATGATGATGAAATTATGTTCGAAAAGATGTCAGAAAACCCCAAATTAATTGAACGCCCTATAGTGGTAAAGGGAGATAAAGCCGTCCTTGGCAGACCACCAGAAAAGGTTCGTGAGTTTTTAAAATAGTGTAATACTTCTTTTAGTCAATAGTCATTTGTCATTTGGCATTAGACATTTGGTAATAGTCATTGGTCACTGGTTATTAGATATTTACTTTTTGAAAATTTCAGTCTTCCGTCTCCTGCCTCCTGTTTCCTACCTCCTCACTCCATTTTCCCGTTCCCATTTGAACCATAAACTATTACCCATAAACTGAATTTCTGTGTTTTACATCACAATTATTCCTATTACTATCCTCCTTCTTTAATTCTTACCTCTATCCTGCGTAAATTATAAGCTGTATCAGGAGGGAAGAAGGATAATAAAAATAATCTATATATTACTTTTTGCAGGTGCATTTGCTGGCAGCGATGTCAAATTGGTGCAATCTGCCTATACCAAATCCTTAAATCAGAATACTGAATGTTCTGCAGTTTCATTTGGAGAAATTGACACTTGCTACGATGCAGGGTCAGGACTCTATTCTGCCACCCGTACCTTTATAAATCCAACGCTACAAGATGAAGTGCGGTTTGACTGGTACCAATGCACAGCCGGCGGACTTTTCCGTCTTCATATCTGGGAAGATGACGGGGGACTCCCCGGTGAAACACTCTTAGCACAAATGCAATTAACTGACAATGCTGCAGGTTGGAACCATTCTATAATTTCAACTTCCAGCTTTCAAACGGAATCTGAACTTTGGGTGGGGATCAGAGAATACACTGCCACCCAAAATATAGGATTGGATACCTTAAATCAGGGATGCTCAGCAGTAAATAATGGTGAGGGCTGGATGGAACTGGATGAAGGCAATCTTGCGTTTAGACTTTCCTCATGTATTGAAGATAATCCGCAGGGATGTTTTGCAACAGGTTGTGACGATGGGTATATATGTTTAGATGACTGGGAAAATTATTGTGTCCCCTCCGGATGTGATTGCAATGAATCTGATGGAAGTTGGGTCTGTGATGCTGACTGTAATGGTGGTACCTGTTTCCAAATGGGGTGTATGGATCCCGATGCCTGTAATTTTAATCCTGAAGCTGCAGTCTCAGATGGTAGTTGTGCCTATGAAGTAGATTGTCAGGGAATTTGTGGTGGGACTGCTGTAGAAGATTATTGTGGTATATGTGGTGGTTCTGGAACAACTGATCTTGAATGTGCAGAGCGGGCATGTAATATGGAGCTTGTATCCTATGTAACCTTCGGACAAGGCGCTTCAGATATTACAGGGTTCTCCCAGGATGGAAGAGAATTTGCCGTCGTTGGGTTGGTTCAGGATTTGGCGGCTATTGTAGATATTACAGATCCCTATAATCCTATTGAAATAAAGCGATTTCCCGGACCGGCAAATATTTGGCGTGACCTGAAATACTGGAATCGCCACATCTATATTGGTACAGAAGCAGATGCAGGTGTTGCAGTTATATCCATGGATAATCCTGATGATCCTCAACTTGTTTACACCATTGAGGATTTTACCAACAGCCATAATATTTACATTGATGCAGATGGATTTCTTTATGTGGTAGGAGCCAATGAACATCATTTATGGATTTATGATTTAGATATACCTCAGCAGCCTCAGTTGATTGGAACCTGGATTGGTGATTACTTACATGATATTGAAGTGTATAATAATAAATTATATGGTGCTGCCATTTCAGCACAAAAGTTCTATATACTTGATGTGTCAGATAAATCTAATTTGGAGACATTGGTAACTCATATCACCAGTAGTCCCACCCATGATTGCGCAGTCACTTATGATGAGAACATTCTGATTACTGCAGATGAGACAGGTGGGGGACACATTAAAATCTGGGATATTACAGACTACGATAATATCAATTTACTCTCTGAATATATCACCCATCCTGATCATTCCGTACACAATGTATATGTTCGACCAGAAACAAATCTGGCTATCATATCATACTATGTAGATGGAACCAGAGTAATAGACATTGCTAACCCTGAAAACCCCCTTGAGGTAGGATATTTTGATACCTCTGAGGGATCAGGGCTTTTTGATGGTAACTGGGGGACTTATGCCTACCTTCCCAGCGGATATATTATTTCATCCGATAGACAAAATGGTCTGTTTATCTTGGGATCTCCATTGACTATGCCAGAATTGGAGTGGGGGGATTGCAGCATACTCCCTGGTGATGTGAATTATGACGGGGACTTAAATATTCTGGATATTGTCTGGGTAGTGAATTTTATTTTGGGAATGACTGAGTACACAGAAATGCAATTTTCACTAGCAGACTTGAATCAGGATGGAAATCTTGATGTTTTGGATTTAGTTATTATTGCCAATATTATTTTAGATTCTACTAACTAACTTTTCCCTTTCCATCTCTAAAGGTAAACAAAGAGAAAAATACTCTGGTTATCCTTCGAAGAATATTCTAATTTTCCTACCTTTTAATAGATTTAAAATTGAACATAGATTCTACATATTGTGAATCTCTAACCCGATATTGCCGCAGAAAATCAAGAGTGGTGAACATTGGGGATATACCATTAGGTGGTGATTATCCGATTAGGGTGCAGTCTATGACCACCACAGATACGATGGATACCACTGCAACAGTTGAGCAGTCTATACGCATGATTGATGCTGGTTGTGAATATGTACGAATCACCGCCCCTGGCATTCGGGAAGCAAAAAATCTCGCAAATATTAGAAAAGAGTTGAAAAAAAGAGGATATTCTACGCCCCTTATTGCAGATATCCATTTTACACCCAACGCTGCCATGGAGGCTGCCCTCCATGTGGAAAAAGTGCGTATAAATCCGGGGAATTTTGCGGACAGGAAAAAATTTGAAAATATTGAGTACACTGATGCCTCTTACCGGGAAGAATTAGAACGGATCAATGACCGCTTTTTCCCCCTATTGAAACGCTGTCAGTCCGAGGGTAGAGCTATGCGCATTGGTGCAAATCATGGTTCGCTCTCTGACAGAATCCTCAGCAGATACGGAGACACACCCCTGGGTATGGTGGAATCAGCTATGGAATTTCTGCGCATCTGTAAAGATTTTAACTACCATGATATTGTGCTCTCCATGAAAGCCAGTAACACATTGGTCATGGTTCAGGCTTATCGGCTTTTGGTAAATAAAATGGAAAAGGAAGATATGGACTATCCCCTTCATTTAGGGGTAACGGAGGCAGGTGAAGGTGAGGATGGGAGAATTAAATCCTCAGTGGGTATCGGAACCCTTTTAGAGGATGGCTTGGGAGACACCATCAGAGTTTCACTCACAGAAGAACCTGAATACGAAATTCCCATAGCCAGAATGCTGGTGGATCGCTACGAAAACAGAGCAATTCATGAACCCATTATAGATTCTGCTCCAGCAGGCTACTCCCCCTTCGAATATCAGAAAAGAAAAACAAATGTGGTGGCAAATTTTGGGGGTGACAATGTTCCAAGGGTATTGGTTGATTTAGCCTTAGAGAACGATATAAACAGAGAAACCCTGTCATCATTAGGCTATCAATATCTGCCAATAGAGGACAAATGGGGAATAGGGGATTTTGCCTGTGACTATATTTTCATCAATGATAACACCATTGAATTTGATCTGCCTGGTACTCTGGGGGTGGTGCAGGATTATAACACCTGGAAACTGGAAAAGAAAAATCAACATTATCCACAAGTTCAATTAAAGGACTATTTAAATTCGAATGAATTGCATCCCCAATTAAACTTTATATATGGATGTTTATCTGATCTGAATGATGTAGTGATATCAAAATTGAAAATAGATGATACTGCAGTTTTGCTCATGGATACCTATAATGACCATGGAATGGCAGAACAAAGACAGATTTTCAATAAACTCATTAATAATGATTGTAGAGTACCTGTAATTATAGGCAGGTATTATGGTGATCTCTCTCAGGATAAACTGCAGATATATGCTGCAACTGATTTAGGAGGATTACTGATAGATGGGTTAGGCGATGGTGTATTCCTTGCTACGGAGAATTGTGGATCTGTTAATTCAGTAAATCAAACTGCATTTGGAATTCTTCAAGCATCCCGCACCCGCATGTCAAAAACAGAGTACATATCCTGCCCATCCTGTGGCCGTACTCTTTTTGATCTGCAGGAAACTACTGCATTGATTAGAAAACGCACCAGTCATTTGAAAGGAGTAAAAATTGGTATCATGGGTTGTATTGTAAACGGACCCGGAGAAATGGCAGATGCAGATTTTGGTTATGTTGGTACAGGAGTAGGAAAAATTTCTCTCTACCGTGGGCAGGAGGTGGTTCAATCAAATATCCAGGCAGAATATGCAGTTGATGCTCTCATTGAGTTGATGAAAGAGGAAGGTGCCTGGGTTGAACCTGAACAACCAAAAGTAAATCTTTATTAATTTAGAAGTACCCTTATTACCATTAGATTTGACTCCACTAACCCTTTTATATTGCACCCTCTAAATCAACCATTCACAACTCCATTTTAATATGATAAAATTAATTAACTGGCTGATTTTTATCAGTATGTCTGGATTGACTGCACAAGTTGAACCAGTAGAGGGACTGCATACACATCTACCGGGAGTCTGGGCGTTAACAGGCGGAACAATTTATACCACCCCTGCAAATAAACTTGAAAATGCAACCATTGTCATTCGTGACGGTTTCATTGAAGAGGTGGGCAGGAAAATTACTCTTCCTAAAGATGCTACGAAAATTGACATGAAGGGTAAGACCATTTATCCCGGTTTTATAGAATCGTGGATGGAAATCCCAGTGGATGATAATGATAAAGAAGATGCTGATTCTCACTGGAATTTCAAAGTTCATGCGGGAAGAAAAATGTCCAAACTGTATAGACCTGACACTAAAAAGTTGGAATCCTACCACAAGATGGGTTTTACTGCAGCTCATGTGGTGCCTGATTCAGGCATCTTCAAAGGAATAACTTCTTTAATTCAACTGAACAATGAGGGGACTGTATTAACTCCATCCGTTTCTCAGGGAATTGGATATGAGGTGGATGGCTGGGGCAGCGATAAATATCCTAATGCATTGTTAGGAGTGGTAGCCTTGATTCGACAAACCTTAAGTGATGGCAATTGGTATATAGAAGCTGAAAAGAAAACTAAAAATTATCCACAAATTAATCCACCATTGAAAAAGAATACAGATTTGAAAAGTATTGGTTATTGGAGGGAAGAAAAATTTCCCTTTATATTTGAAACAAACCATGAACTTTCCGCACTTCGATCTCAGCAAATTGCCAGGGAGTTTGACCTCAATTACTGGATTAAGGGCAGTGGGTATGAATACCGCCGACTCTCTGAACTCAGCGAATCTAAACCCTATATTATTCTTCCATTAGACTTTCCGGTTACCCCGGATATTTCCCATCCATACCAGGAATTAAGTTATTCAACATCAGAGTTAAAACATTGGGATATGGCAGCAGGCAATCCTGCAGCACTTTCAGATTCCGGAATTCCATATTCGCTGACTTCCTTTGAATTATCTGAGAAAGAGTTTAGAAAAAATCTGCAGAAATCTATTGAAAGAGGACTGTCACAAAGAGATGCATTGGCGGCTCTTACTACCATTCCTGCTGAAAAAATGGGTGCATCCAAAATATTGGGAAAAATTAAACCGGGATATTTGGCAAATCTGACTATTGTTCAGGGTGATTACTTTGAAAAAGATGCTAAAGTAATTTCCACTTGGGTTGGCGGTATTGAATATCCTGTAATACCCCCCTATACTCAGGAGGTAGCCGGAGAGTGGACATTGAATTATGATGCCAAAAGCTTTCACCTGCACCTGAAGCAAAAAGGAAAAGTATATACAGGCACAATTGAAAAAGATACCACAGAGTATAAACTGTCTAAACTCAAAGTGGAAGGCAATTTTATCAGCTGGAAAGTGCAATGGGATTCTTTATCAGTACCAACCCGGTTTACCGGGCACATCATTGATGGAACTATGGAGGGAACCATTCCCGCTGAACAATTCGTTTGGGCTGCAACCAAGACGGGTGACATTACAGAAAAGAAAGAAAAGAAACAAGATACATCACTACCTCCCGATTATCAGGTGTCTTTCCCCGATGGAACCTACGGCTCAAAATCCTATCCGCCACTAAAGCAGGATGTTCTCATTCAAAATGCAACTATTTGGACCAGTGGAAACAGGGGAAAACTTGAAAACCATGATATCCTATTTTCTAAAGGGAGGGTTGCTGAAATTGGCAAGGGACTAAAAGCGGCAAAGTCTGTGACAGTAATTAATGGTGAAGGTAAACATATCACTCCCGGATTAATTGATTGTCATTCCCACTCGGCGGCTTTTTCTATCAATGAAGGAACACAATCAGTTACTGCAGAGGTAAGAATCCAGGATGTGTTAAACTCAGACGATATTACCATTTACCGTGAGTTGGCAGGAGGATTAACGATGGCAAATATTCTCCATGGTTCAGCCAATACCATTGGGGGACAAAATGCTGTTATCAAGTTACGCTGGGGCGGAACCCAGGCAGATATCCTTTATGAAAACGCTATGCCCGGAATAAAATTTGCTTTAGGGGAAAATGTGAAACAGTCAAATTGGGGAGATGATTATACTACCCGCTACCCTCAGACAAGAATGGGGGTTGAGCAAATTTTAAGAGATGCTTTTGCTGCTGCTGAGGCATATAAAAAGGAATGGAAGGACTTTACTCAATACCCCAAAAAATGGAAAAAGAAAGTACCTCCCCGCAGAGATTTGGAACTGGAAGCCTTGGCTGAAATTTTGGAAGGTAAACGCCAGATTCACTGTCATTCCTACCGACAGGATGAAATTATGATGCTCACCAGAGTCGCTGAGGATTTTGGCTTCACGGTTGGGGTATTCCAACATGTATTGGAAGGATACAAAGTTGCAGACCGCCTGAAGGATCATGGTGCCATGGCATCCACTTTTTCCGACTGGTGGGCGTATAAATATGAGGTTATTGATGCTATTCCCTATAATGGTGCTCTCATGACGGATGTTGGGGTGAATGTCTCCTTTAATTCAGATTCCCGTGAATTAGCCAGAAGAATGAACACAGAAGCTGCTAAAGGGGTAAAATATGGGGGACTTTCCGAGGAAGAGGCATTGAAATTAGTCACCATTAACCCAGCTATTCAGTTGGGCATTGACACTTGGGTTGGCTCTCTTGAAAAAGGCAAGGATGCAGATTTTGTAATCTGGAGCAACCATCCTCTCTCTACAAAGGCTGTGTGCGAGCAAACCTGGATAGACGGCAGGAAATATTTTTCTATAGAACAAGATGAGGAATTGAAGCAACGGGATAAAACTTTAAGAGCGAAATTGACGGATAAAATTCTTACTACTAAAGAATCCGGTAAAAAGGAGTGGAAACACAGTGAAGAGAAGTCTGCAACTCACCACCATTGCATAGAGGATGAAAAATGAACCCATTTCTTTATTGTTTATTCATTTCAATAATTTTTACATCTGACCAGATCCCTGCACCACCGCAGTCACAGCCAATACTTTTAAAGGGAGGGGATATCTATACTGTTTCTCAGGGTATCTTGACAAATTCTGATATTCTTTTTGAAAAAGGAATTATTACCCAGATTGCCAAGAATATTCAACCGCCTGAAAATACTCAGGTCATTGAAGCTGCCGGTAAACATATCTACCCCGGATTGATTTCTGCTATTTCCACTTTGGGGCTCCAGGAGATCGGAGCCGTCCGTGCAACAAGGGATTATGCTGAAACAGGCAGTATGAATCCCAATGTCCGTGCCAATGTAAGTTATAATCCCGATTCTGAACTTATTCCTATATCCAGATCAAATGGAATTTTACTGGCAAATTCTGTACCCAGATCAGGCAGAATTTCGGGGATGTCCTCTCTCATGATGTTAGATGGCTGGACATGGGAGGATGCCTCTCTGAAGGATACAGTAGCTCTGCATATTTTCTGGCCCTCAATGAAACAACCAAAACCGGGCAAAAAAAAGAAGAAAAAAGATAAAGACAAAAAAGACAGCCGCCTTGAATCCATACAGGAATTAGATGATTTTTTCAAAGATGCAAGAGCCTATCATAAACTGAAATCCAGCAACAGCCCTTCCTTTAAAACTGACTTAAAACTGGAAAGTATGGAGCCATTTATTAATGGCAGGCTCCCTCTGATAATTCATGCAAACGAAGTCCGCCAAATTGAAGCTGCAGTTTTTTGGGCAGAACGGAACAATGTGAATATGATACTTGCAGGGGGAAAAGATTCCTGGAGAGTGATACCATTGTTAAAAGAAAAGAATATCCCGGTAATTTATACCCAGACCCACAGTCAACCCTCCAGACGGTTTGAAGAATTTGATCAATCCTATAAGACTCCCCTGATGTTATATGAGGGGGGAGTAAAATACTGTATTTCAAATTCTGAATCACCCTTCCAGACACCTCATATCAGAAACCTGCCCTACCATGCAGCCAAAGCAGGCAGCTATGACCTTCCCTGGAGCGAAGCTTTACGCTCTGTCACCTTATCTACTGCTGAAATTTTAGGTATAGCAGACAGAGTAGGTTCCTTAGAAACAGGTAAAGAAGCTACTTTGTTCATTGCAGACGGCGATATTTTAGAGGTTAGGACAACTGTTGAAACTGCCTTTATTCAGGGAAGAATAATTGACCTCACGGACCGCCATAAAGATCTGTATGAAAAATATCAGGAAAAGTACCGGCAGAAAGGTCTTTTGGATTGAACTAAGGAATATTGAAGGAATTTCCTCCTTTACATCCTGTAACAAAATCATTTTGGGAGAGTGGAATTCCCTCCGTCTAAATTTAGGATTAGACGTATGCCTAAACTTTAACTGAATGATTGATGGGAGGAAAATGAGCCATTTTTTCAAGGGATGTGTACTGTTTTTTGCAGCCCTTACTTTTCTGTTTCCTGCGGAAAATACATTTCAATTAATACATTCAGGAAATCATACTACCACTTTAAAATTAATTACCGCTCCTCAAATTGAATCTGTTGAGGGAGGATTTTCCCGTTTAGCAAAGTTTGGTAAGGGCCATACTGTTGAAATCGGAGCACCGGAATTACCCTACTACTCCACCTATTATCAGCTTGATCCCCATAAATCTTATGATTTTCAATTGGTGGTACTAGAATCCTATGAGATAGAAAATATTTCCATTATGCCTCATCAGGGAATGGAGAAATGGGAAGTGGAGTCTGTGGTAAGTCTCAATGAAGAATTGTATAGTTCATACACTCCCTGGCCTGAAAATAATCTGGAAATATCTGAACGGTCAGCAGGGAGAGGTATAGAATTTGTATCTATTCAGGTAACCCCATACACCTATTATCCCAAGTATAAAAAATTAGTGGTGTTAAATGAAGTTGAAGTAGTTATCACTGAAACAGGAAATATTCCTTCGCCTGTGATGAAGCAAAGTAAGCGTTCGCATATCTTCGATGATTTTTATAAAGATATGTTTATTAATTTCACCAAATCCGAGAGAGATAATGATTACCAGCATCCTTCCATCTTATATATTGCCGGAGGGAACTGGTGGGATAATGATATGGTTCAGGAACTCCTCCATTGGCGCCATAAACAAGGCTATATTGTGAATGTGGTCACCACTTCAGAGATTGGGGCATCTAACGGTAATGAGTCTACCATAAAATCATATATTCAACAGGCTTATGATACTTGGGAAAATCCACCTGAAATCGTAGGACTCATTGGAGATACGGATGTGATAGACTGTTTTTATCAGTCCTGGGGCACCGGTGGCTGGAACTGGTATAATGGCTCTACGGATTCGGATTTTGGACAGCTGGATGGCAATGATCTCATTCCGGAAGTATTTGTAGGCAGAATATCCGGACAGGCATCTTCCACCATGGAAAATGTCATCAATAAAACCATCCAATATGAAAAAGCAATTTACCAATCTGATGAATGGTTTACCAGGGCTGCTTTATTAGGTGACCCTACAGAATCCGGGAATTCCACCGTTTTTACCAGTCAGTATATTGAGAATATTATGATCAATCATGGCATGACAGGTGTAGAAACGGACTACGATGGTTGGGGGCTTACCAACTGGCTTATTGATCAATTTCAGGATGGCATTTTGTATTATAATTACCGGGGAATCTACGGAGATGAAGGTACTTCACCCAGCAATAGTTTTAATAATGGATATCATACACCTTTTGCTACCGTGATGACCTGCGGAACGGGGGATTTTGATCAGGGTAATTCCCAGACAGAAGCATTTGTTAAAATGGGCTCGGTTGGAAATCCTGAAGGGGCTGTTGCGGCAATTGGTTTAGCCACTACAGGGACCCATACTGCCTACAACAATATTTTAAATATGGGGGTTTATGATGCCATCTACCCCAGAAAATTATGGTATGCTGGTGCTGCAGAGGCTTATGGCGATTTGGCAATGATTACCACCTATCCGTCTGATCCGGGGAATGCTGTTTCCGCATTTACAGGTTGGACAAACCTCATTGGTGATCCTGCACTGCACCTTTGGTCAGGTGTACCCAAAAATTTTGTTGTAGATGGTACGAATGAGATATCATTGGGAACCAATACTCTGGAATTATATGTATTTACTGAAGATGGGAATCCATCTGAAAATGCACGGGTGACCCTGCTTATGGGAGAGGATGAAATCTTTGAGTCAGATCTCACTGATGAAAATGGATATATTTCCCTCAGTTGGGACGAAATTGTTCCTGGTGAGATGGATATAACCATCATTAAAAGAAATCACCGTCCTTACGAGGATGTGATTACAATAGGATCTGCAGCTGGGCCTGCTGTTGGGATAGAACCAATAAATGTGGAAATGACCTCCGGAACGGAAAATACGGTTATCATACCCGTAAAAAATTATGGTGGTCTGCATGCAGAAAACATATCCATCCAGATATCATCAGAATATGAGCATATTGATTTCTCAACTTCAGATTTTCACATTGACCAAATTGCAACTGGTGAAACAAAATATATTGAGATTCCCATTCAGGTTTTTGCTACTGCATTCCAATATGATGATGCAAAATTGCAATTTTTTCTACAAGATGAATATGGAAATTCATGGCAAAACAATGTACCAATCTTCATTGACGGACCATCCATATTTGTGGATGGATATTCAGGCAGAGCAGAGCCGGGCTTAGAATCCGCTATTTCTATTGGTGTCAGTAATGAAGGTAGTAAATCTCTAATGGATTTTTCCTATCAGATTACTTCCAGCTCAGATATGGTGAGCCTCATATCTGGTAATGGTTTAGTCCCGGAAATTGAATCCGGGCAGACCTCACATCTGGAACACATTACTCTTCTTCCTGATGCACAGCTCATTCACGGAAGCACCTTACCCTTACAGATTGAACTCTCAAGTCCTGATGGAGGGAAGCGAACTGCAACGGTGAATATCACCTTTGGTGAGGTTCGGGAATCAGACCCAATGGGGCCTGACTCCTACGGTTACTATATTTATGATAATGAAGATTTAACCTATGATTTAGCGCCAAGTTATAATTGGATTGAACTGGCAGAGGGATTGGGGACACAGCTTGAAATTTATGATAATGGTAATGGTAACAATTACGCTAATACTTATACCCATGGCTCAACGGTTGTTAACCTCCCCTTTACCTTTACTTTTTATGGTATTGACTATGATCAGATAGTGGTAAATACCAATGGCTGGATTTCTTTTGGTGATTTCCTCATGTATTCATTTAGAAATTATTCTCTGCCCGGTGCAGGCGGACCATCCCCCATGGTGGCTGCTTTCTGGGATGATCTGAAAACCGGTGGAGGCGGCTATGTGTATCATTATGCAAATGATGATATGGTTGTCATTCAGTGGGATGATTTACGCACTTATGATAATAATGGAGCCTACCGGGAAACCTTTGAAATTATCCTCTATAATAAGGCTAATTTCCCTGCCACACTTACAGGAGACAGCGAAATAAAAATTCAGTATCAGGATTTTAATAATACTTCTGATGGGTATTACCCCAATGGAGGGACTCCCATCCATGGCTGTTATTCCACAATCGGGATTGAAAACCATTTAGGGGATACAGGCCTGGAAGTTACTTTTAACAATGTTTTCCATCCCGCAGCTACAAGAGTGGTAAATGGGTCTGCCTTATTTATAACCACAGGAAGACAAGCAAGGGTGAATATCTCATTCCAAAATGTAGATTTAAGCAATGGCAAGTTGGAAATTCATCTGGAAAATGAAGAACCTATTTCCGGGTTCCAATTTGAAATATTTGGTCTAACCATTGAAAATGCCAATGGCGGATTGGCAGAAGAAAACGGATTTATGATGTCAACCTCCACGGAAATGGTGTTAGGGTTTTCAACGGATGGATCAGTGATTCCTCCCGGATCAGGGGTGCTAACGGAAGTACATTTTTCTGATTATGCAGGAGAAGAAATCTGCTTTGGGGTAAATCCTGCAGCAAATGTAATCTCCAATGTGAATGGTCAGTTTCTTACCACAGACTGGGGTGAATGTTACCTTCCCGGACAACTTCAGGGAGATATGAACAATGATGGCACGCTGGATATTCTTGATTTGGTTTCCATTGTTAATATAATTCTTTCTAATAGTTTTGATTCTTTAGGGGATATGAACGCAGATGGACAACTAAATATCCTTGATTTGGTGACCCTTGTAAATATCATTTTGGCTTAAGATATTCAATTTTCTCAAAATCCACTTATACATCTTACAACCTGTAACAATCCTCCTTTAGAAACACAGGCAGGAAATAATCTAAATTCCTGAGATATCCCACCAGGTGATGAAACTTTTTATTTATAACGGGAAAATTAAAATAATGAAAAATATACATTTTGGGTTAATCCTTTCGTTTTTTTCGCTATGCATGGCATTACCGGAAGAATTAAAGGTTGAGAAAAAAACAGATACCTATTCGGTAGTCTCCCTGAAAACTACTCCCCAATTAATTACAGGTATTGATGGGTTTACCAGATTGGCAATTGAGGGTGAGGGACACACCAGTATTCCCGGTATGCCTGAGCTTCCAAAATTTTCTACCCTGTATCAATTAGATAAATACAAAGAATATAATTTTGAAATTGAGGTAAAACAATCCTACACAATCAATAATATTTCTGTTATTCCTCATCAGGGTACAGACAAAGGGTGGGATATACTTCAAATAAACACATTGAATACAGACTTTTACGGGTCTGAAAATACTTATCCTGAGGAGAATTTATACCTCTCAGACAGAATCCCCGGACGGGGTATTGATCTTATCACCCTCCAAATAATTCCCTATATCTATTCCCCTGAAAAAAAGGAATTAAAAGTATTATCCGAAATTGAAATTCATGTGCATGAAAGGGGTGAACGGCAACCTGAAGAGAACTCCATCCACAAAAGAAGCAGAGTATTTGACAACCTCTATAAAGGGTTTACTTTAAATTTTGAATCCTCTGCAAGGAACGAAGATTACCAGGATCCTGCTATTTTATATATCTGTGGTGGAAGCGCAGAATCAAATTCTGATTTTCTATCTTTAGTGGACTGGCGTAAGCAAAGAGGCTACACTGTCTATACTGCAAGTCTGGGAGAGACAGGTTCTTCCACAACTTCCATAAAGAATTATATTTCCAATGCCTTTAATACCTTCGACCCACCGCCTGAATATGTGGCATTGGTGGGAGATGTAGATGGTTCCTATGCTGTTCCTACCTATTATAACGGATTTGGCCATAACTCTTATGGAAATGAATGTGAAGGCGACCACCCTTATAGTCAAATAATTGGTACTGATCTTATTCCCGAGGTCTTAATGGGCAGGATATCCATAAGAACCGGAAGTGAACTCTCCACCATTGCTTCAAAAGTTATCAATTATGAAAAAGCAACTTACCTTGAATATGTTGAGGACTACTATGAAAAGGCAGCTATGGCAGGAGACCCTTCCACTTCAGGGAATTCCTGTGCGGTGACGAAAGAACAAGTTTCACAGATTATTTCTGCACACGGCATGGAAGATGTGCGTCTAAAAACCTCTGGCAGCAGTTGGTCATCCTGGATGGAAAACCAATTGGAAGAAGGGGTATTGTTCTTTAACTATCGAGGCTATTTGGGAATGTCAGGATTTGGCTCGGGGAATGTGGATGCAGCAAATAATGGATTTAAGCTGCCTTTTGCCACTGTACTTACCTGCGGTACAGGATCCTTTTCTGAAGAAACAACTACCATGACAGAAAAATTATTACGGGCAGGAACCTCGTCAAATCCCAGGGGAGCTGTAGCCGCATTAGGGACAGCAACCTGGAACACCCATACCCTTTTTAACAATATTGTGGATATGGGTACCTATCAGGGACTTTTTGCAGATGAAGTGGAAACTGCAGGAGCAGCCCTTGCCAGCGGGAAACTGGCACTTTTAAATACCTATCCCAATAATACTGATGACTGGGTCTCTGCATTTACCCAATGGAATAATCTCATGGGTGATCCTGCAACACACCTTTTCACAGATACACCTACAGTACTTTCTGTAGCTCATGAAAGTTCAGTTACAGAAGGGACAAATTTCTTAGATGTATCTGTTCAGAATGAAAATGGCGACATGGTGCAAAATGCATTAGTTTCCTTTTGGAGTAGATTTTTGGAAAGCCCGGTAAATCAATATACAGATTCTAATGGCATGGTCACTCTTGACATAGACGGGCTTACTTCCGGCAGTTATAATATCACAGTAACCAAAAACAATCATCAACCTTATTTGGGGATTCTATCTATTTCCTCTACAGGGGCTATCATTACCGTTCTCAATTCTGATATAAGTATTGGCGATGATACAGGTAATAATGATGGTGTGTTAAATCCCGGAGAAACAGTAGATATTTCCATTCCAATTAGCAACTCAGGCACTGAAAACCTGTCAGGAATTTCTGCAATTCTAACGGCAGATTCATACCTTGTGAGTATTACCTCTGGTACACAAAATTATGGCTCCATAAACACAGGAGAATCTGTTGAAAAATCATTTTCCCTTCAACTTGCTGCTTCAGCTATTCAACATGAGGATTTAGGTCTTCGTTTACAGGTAAGTGATGACTCAGGTAATAGTTGGAATTCAGAAATCCGCATTGATGTTCTGGGCAGTTATTTAGTAATTGATGGAAATGTATTTGTAGAGCCGGGGCAATCCACCAATCTGAATATTCAGTTAAATAATGTAGGATCGCTACAGGAATCAGGCGTATTCGCAATTTTGAGCTCAGAAGGAAATCAGATTGAAGTATTAGATGGAAACGGAACCTGGTCTGATATACCTGCCGGGGACTCCGGAACCTCCTGGGATGGATTTGAAATTTCAGCAACAAGTGATATAGTTCATGGTACCATGATTCCCTTAACTCTGCATATTCAATCAGGTGGAGGTTACAATCGGATTGAAACTTTACTGGTACAGGCAGGAACCGTTTCTGTTACCGATCCCCTAGGCCCTGATAACTATGGCTATTATATGTATGATTCCGGTGACACCTATGATCTTGCACCACAGTATAATTGGATAGAAATTGATCCCTCCTACGGGGGAGATGGTACCGATTTGAATCTCTCTAATTCCGGGGATGGCAATTGGAGTGGTAACGGTTCCATTGCCCATGTAAATTTACCCTTTACTTTTAGGTTTTATGGGATAGATTATAATGAAATCACCGTCAGTACCAATGGCTGGGTTGCTATGGGCAGCACGGATGTGCAATCATTCAGAAATTATCCCATCCCTGGAGCCGGTGGTCCTTCACCTATGATTGCTGCATTCTGGGATGATCTGGAAACTACAAGTAGTGGTGATGTATTCACCTATGCAGACCCGGGTAACCAATATCTGATTATTGAATGGTCAGATATGCGTACCAATAATTATAATTCTTTAGAAACCTTTCAGATGATATTAGAAAACAGTTCCAGCCCACCCTATGGTGATGGAAATATTAAAATACAGTACAAAGTGTTTAATAACACTTCATCAGGAATATGGAATTCCTATCCTCCTATTCATGGTGGATATGCTACCATTGGTGTAGAGAATCAGCTTGCTAATGTGGGATTGCAGTATACCTATTACAACCAATATCCTACTGCTGCAATGAGACTGGACGATGAAACTGCCTTGTATATTACCACCAGCCCACCGGTTAGTCTCCCCAGCCCGGGACTACATTATACACTTGGGAATACAGAATTTGAATTAGAAGCCGGCGCATCCATGTCTGCTGAATTGGAAATCACAAATAATGGGGAAGAGGGGTCTGAGCTTACCTACTCTGTTTCAACCTCAGGAATACCTCCATTTGAAAATGCCGGTGGTGGTCCTGATACTGCAGGAAATATGTGGTCAGATTCAGAGTTGGAAGCAACCATTGGCGTAAATTGGGTGGATATTGAGGGTATGGGTATCCTCTTGGAATTCCCTCAGAATGATACAGGAGATGATCCTGTTGATATAGGATTTGATTTCCCCTTTTATGGAGAGAGTTATTCTCAGGTGGTAGTCAATCCAAACGGCTGGATAGGCTTTGGTGAAGATAACACTGCCTTTTCAAATACTACCCTGCCGTCAGTTTCAGCACCTGGTCCTGCTATTTTTGGATTCTGGGATGACCTGAATCCTGTAAGTGGCGATCAAGGGGGCTGCCCGGAAGGAGCTGGCAATATTTATGTCTATTCTGATGGAAGTCAATGTATAATCTGGTTTGATACCGTTGCACGATGTGCAAATAATGCCCAATATCAGGGGACTTATGATTTTCAGTTTGTGCTGCATTCCACCGGAGATATTGATCTGAATTACCGGGAAATGACAGGTTATACTACCAGTGCTACCATCGGGATGCAAAATGCTAATGGCTCTTCCGGATTACACATAGCATATAATAACAGTTATGCAGAGTCAGATAAATCCATTCATATCAGAAAGATGGATAACGCTGACTGGCTGAGCCTCAGTGGAAATCTTTCCGGAACCTTAATGGAAAATGAGTCTGCTGTAATAGACTTGAATCTGAATGCAGAGGGCTTATCTGAAGGAGAATATTCTGCAAATCTTCATTTACATTCCAATGCCCAATCTTCCCTTACATTCCCCGTACTATTATCGGTAGTTGATGACGGAAATATGGTTTTAGGTGATATCAACGGAGATGGTGAAATTAATGTGCTTGATGTGGTGGGGCTTGTAAATTCCATTTTAGGGGGAGGAGAATACTTACCCGCCGGTGATATGAACCAAGATGGTACCAATGACATTTTAGATGTGGTTACCTTGGTGAATGCCATATTAGGATAAGTGTACCGAAACCAACCTTGGTTGTGGGCAATTTTCCAATAATCTTTATTCTCCACAGATTAACACGCTGATCCTGTAGAATTCAGGAATCCCCCCAAATGTTTTAAGGTTTTACTTAAGTCCATCACATTCTAAAGGCAGGGTTCAATCTTAAATCTACAATCTACAATCTTCCATCTTAATTTCTATCATTCCGCCTTACATCTTGTAACATTCTTCTTTTAGAAGGAGCAACACCTCTTTTTATAAATTTTCCACGGAGAATGTGAATTAATCAATTTTTTACAGGAATATACATGTATCATACTAAAATTATTTTTACAGCAGCGTTTTTAACACTCTCTTCAATCATACTTGCTGATGGATTCTATCACCATAAGTCAGGCAATGGGGAGAAAATAACCCTTTCACATACCATCCATACAGAAGAGGTAAAGGATGGCTTCAGCCGTCTTACACGACATGGAGAAGGATATACTACTGAACTTGGTATGCCGGAACTTCCGCTGTTTACCACCCTTTTTCAGCTGAACCCTGAAAAAGAGTATGATTTTCAACTGGAAGTGGTTTCCTCTGAAATAATTGAAAATATTTCTGTGCTCCCCCACCAGGGGATGGAAAAATGGGAAATTGAGAATATCTCTGCCATCAATACAGAATTCTACTCTTCTTATAACTCATTTCCCGAGACAAATTTAACCGTATCAGACAGAATTCAGGGAAGAGGCATTGAATTTGTAAACCTGCAGGTAATTCCCTATAAGTACTTCCCAAAATACAACCGCCTTGAAGTGTTTACAGACATTTCTATTCATGTAATAGAAATAGGTGAGAATCCCAATCCCCAATTACAACAACCTAAACGCTCCAGAGTATTTGATGCATTTTATAAAGATATAATGGTGAATTTCACAGAGTCTGAAAATAGGGAGGATTACCAGCATCCGGCTATTCTATATATCTGCGGCGGGAATACTCTGAATAACTCCTATGTGCAGCAGCTCGTTGATTGGCGACACAAACAGGGGTATATTGTCTATGCAGTGTCAGAATCTGAGGTAGGTGGCTCTTCTGCAAGTACTTCAGAAATTAAAACCTATATTCAAAACGCATATTTTGGATGGGAAAATCCACCAGAAATGATTGGGCTCATCGGTGACACCGGTGGCAGTAACAGTCTGCCAAGTTATTCCCATAGCTGGTATGGTTATTCTGGTGCAACAGATTTTGACTATACACAGTTGGATGGAAACGATTTGTACCCTGAAGTATTCATCGGTAGAATTTCTGGAAGCACTTCCGATATAGAAAATATTATTAATAAGACCATATATTATGAGAAGGCCACCCAGGTTGAAGATGATTGGTTTACCAAAGCAGGACTCATAGGAGACCCAGATGAATCCGGTAATTCTACTATTTATACCAATCAATACATAGAGAACATGATGAATAATTATGGTATGAATCGCGTGAATACAGACTATGACGGTAGTGGTACAGAGACCTTCATGGAACAGCAGTTTAATTCCGGGATTCTCTACTATAATTACCGTGGATATTACTACGGATCAGGCAGCTATCCTACCAATTCTATTAATAATGGCTGGGAAACTCCCTTCGTTACCACCATTACTTGCGGAACAGGTGATTTTGATGGTACCTCCAGTTCAGAGTCCTTTGTTTGGCTGGGTTCTGTGAACAACCCAAGGGGTGCTGTGGGTGCTGTAGGAATGGGCACCATAGGTACGCATACCCTTTACAACAATATTGTGGATATGGGGATTTATGACGGAATCTTCCCTAAAGCATTATGGTATGCCGGTGCTGCTGTTGCCAACGGAGACTTGGCCATTGTGGCTACCTACCCCAATCCTGCCAGTGCCTCCAGTGCTGCAGAAGCCTTTAGTAAATGGAGTAATCTCATAGGTGATCCTGCTTTGCATCTCTGGTCAGGCGTACCGGATAATTTTTCAGTTCAGCTCCCTGAAACAATTGCAATGGGTACCACCACTCTGGAACTCATGGTCAATGATGAATCTGGCAATCCAGTGAAAGACGCTGTTGTAACCCTGCTAATGGGAGATGATATCATTTTTACCTCACAGCGCACAGATGAGAACGGAAATGTGGTATTAGAATGGGAAGCTACTGAAGCCGGTGAAGTAGCAGTGACTATTATTAAAAGAGACTTCCGTCCTTTTGAGGGCAGCATCCAAATATCAGCTGCAGCAGGAGCTGCTATTTCCCTGATATCTACTCACATTGAGGTAGAGTCAGGAAGTTATGCAGACCTGAATATCACCCTGCAAAATTTTGGCAGAAGCCATGCAGATAATGTATGGGCAGAATTGAAAACCAACTCAGATCAGATTACTATTGAAAATCCATATATTGCATTTGGGGATATATATTCAGAACAAAAGCTTCAAAAACAAGCTCATGTCTATATTCATGGCACGGCTTATGAAAATGAGGATCTTGGCTTAAGCCTGTACATTCAGGATGATGATGGAAACCAATGGATAAACCATATTCCGGTTACCGTTAGAGGTGCAAAGATCTCCGTTACGGGTTATCATGGAGATGCAATTCCCGGTATTAACTCTGATTTATACCTAACCTTGGAGAATCAAGGGTCTCGTTCAGGTTCCGGCATGTCTGCCAGGTTGCTGTCTTATGAAAATTTAGTTACGGTTCATACCGGAACAGAAATTTTTGAAAGTTTCCCTGCCGGAAATAATTATCTCATTCAACCTCTTAATGTAGATTTCAGTGATCAAATTATAAATGGTTCTGTCATTCCGGTAGAAATTGTATTAACTGCAAGTGATGGTTTTAAGAGAAGCCAATTCGTATCCCTTACCGTAGGGGAAACACGGGAAACAGATCCTGTGGGACCTGATGCACATGGATATTATATCTATGATTCAGGTGATACTGAGTATGACCTTGCTCCACAGTACGAATGGATTGAAATTGCAGATGGAACGGGAACGCAGTTGTCCATATCCGATAGCGGACATGGAAATTGTTCAGGCTCTGCTTATACCTGTAGCTCAACTACAGTGGAACTACCCTTTGAGGTTACCTTTTATGGTGAGGATTATGACCATATTGTGGTAAATACCAATGGTTGGATATCTTTTGGTACTTTTAAAATGTATTCATTTAGAAATTATCCTCTCCCCGGCGCAGGTGGTCCCTCTCCTATGATTGCCGCATTTTGGGATGATTTAAAAACCGGTTCAGGAGGATATGTTCATTATCATGCAACTAATGACCGTGTTGTCATTCAATGGGATAATATGAGAACCTATGATAATAACGGAAGCTCGAGAGAAACTTTCCAAATCATATTATACAATAAGGATAATATGGCCCCAACACCCACAGGCGATAGTGAAATTAAAATCCAATACCAGGATTTCAATAATTCTTCCGACGGGAATTACGGTGGTTATCCTCCCATTCATGGCTGTTATTCCACAGTGGGAATTGAGAATCGTATGAGTACCATTGGTCTACAATATACTTTTAATAACAGTTATGCGGAGGCAGCCATGCCTCTGAGTGATGGGGATGCTCTTTTCATTACCACCAGAACGCCCCAATCCTATGAGTTAGGTGACTTTAATGAAGATGGTATGATAGATGTTTTAGATGTGGTTGGATTAGTAAACACTGTACTGAATGGAGGTTATGCTGCCCCTGCAGATATGAATCAGGACGGTATCAGTGACATTCTTGATATAGTATCGCTTGTTAATCTGATATTGGGATAACTCCTTCCAAATGTGATTTCCTGCAAGTTATTTCTCATTGATTTTCAATAGATTAAAAGATAGGAAGAATTAGCAATTTAAATGGGAAAATATGCGTATTTTTAATAATAGTTATTTGGTAATTATTATTATAAAAAGGAATAAGTAAATGAGACTATTAATTTGTATTATATCCATAATTTTTGTTTCCTGTCAGGGGAAAAAGACAGAAACGGCACAGGAGAAACCCGCTGCTAAGAGAGTTCAGGCTGTAACAGATTCCAATACATTGCAGGATGCACCCTCTAAGGAAGAACCTGCTGTTGAAACAGAATCGCAAGTTGCAGCTTCTGCACAGATCGGTAATGATTGTTTCGCTGAGGTATGTATCGAATTGCGTAATCATAATCCCTCTGCAAAAACTTTTGAAATACACATGCTAAATTCAGTTCCTGTTGCCGGGTTTCAATGTGATCTCCCCGGTATAAAAATCAATAAAGCAAATGGAGGCAGATTAAATGAAAACGGATTTGAAGCCTCAAATTCAGAATCAAGAATTCTCGCCTTTTCAATGCAGGCAAAAGTGATTCCTGAGGGAGAGGGGGTACTCACTGAAATTTCTTATGAAAATCCCGGAAATGAAGTTTGTATGACAGAGATAATCTTTGCCGGAATCGGAGGCGTAAAAGTTTCGAATAATACACCGGGGTGTATGAGTTTGAATTAAGATGAGGAGAGGAGGAGTGATGAGGAGCATATTTACATTTTTACTAATTTTTTCAACATCGTTTGGATATGATGTGGGAGATACCATCAGTGAAGGTCATCAAAATGAAGCATTCGATATATGCTACGCACCTGAGTTAGACCCTAATGGAGACGGTCAGTTCCAATTTGCAGAGTATAACGGAGATTTAAACGGTGGTCAATATTATGTCATTTTTCTTGAAATGATGGCAACCTGGTGACCGTCCTGCTATTCATCACTGCCAAGTTTTGACAGTGTTCATCAACATTGGGCTGATAATGAAAATGTACTCATTTTTCAGTCCTTAGGTGATTTAAACCAACCCTATTCCTGCACTCAATGGGGTAATATTGCTTCCCAGAACATCCCTTTGATCACAGATGATACCGGATTTCCTATTTTTAATATGTTTCACACAGATAATTTGCTTCCCAGTTCAGTGTTTATTGATCATACAATGACGGTACAATACAAATATGCAGGTCATGATGGTGAGGAAGCTATTAATTCAAAAATTCAATCAATGTTAGATAACCTCTACGGTGCTCCCATTTTGTCTGCTGAAACCAATGTAGTATTAGATAATGAATTAGATAACGATGGTATATTAAATCCCAGTGAAGGGTTTTCAGTTTCATATTCAATCTCCAATAATTCATTTGAAGCAGATGCTTTTAATACTATTGCCACACTTACCATTAGCGATGGTGGTATCATCACGAGTTCAGACTTTGTTGCTATTGATGATATTCTTTTAGGTGAAACTGAAACCTTTGAATTTTCAATTCAGTTAAATGATGAAATTGCATTTGGTGACTTTGATATGAATCTTTTAATAACTGCTGAATATATTAATAATTATGGTGAAGTTGCAGTCTATGAAAAAAATGTGGAATATTCAGTTGGTGTGTCATTGAACCAATTTGGTTTCCCCTTTTCCACAGCAGAGATTAAAGCCAGCCCTCTTGTTATTGATCTGGATGATGACGGTGAGAAAGAAATCATCTTTGGCGACAATAATGGCTTTGTCCATGTGTATAATGCAGATGGCAGCGAAGTAGACGATGATAC
>JASLLI010000022.1 GCA_030747125.1 Fidelibacterota bacterium
TTTTTCCATTGGCTCATGATGCGGGTACCTTCCCCTACTGCTTTATATATAATGCTGATTTCTCCATCTTCCTGGCTGGCTACACTCATAGGTCTGCGCATAACCTTGTTCCAACTTTGGTGTGGGAGGATATTTATGAATTGACCCGGCCTGGTTTCACCTGAAATTTGTGGAGCATGAAGGCATGATTCAAAAATTCCATCAGCAATTTCACCGGTTGATATCACACTTGCAAGTTCTTTAAATATCATGGTGTTAATTCGTCTTTGACAGGAGGTTCTCCCTCATTCTCAAGGTTGGGAGAAAGGGAATCGGCGGGTAGATTTAGACTATCATCAGGCATTATCAGAGTATCTGAAGGTATGTTCAGGGAGTCCTTGATATTTACCAGTGAATCCATAGGCAGGCTGAGTGAATCCACCTGTATCACTAATGAATCTGCAGACATTGCCAGGGAATCCTGCATCACTGAAACAGTATCTACTGGTTGAGGAAACAATGCCAGATATTCATCACATGTTTTTATTTTTTCTTCCTGAGTGAAAGTAAAATCTTCAGAAAATATTTCAGCAAGGTAAACTTCCGGGTAGGTAATTGAGTCCGGGGTGAAGCTGGTATCAGGATAAGCTTCCCTTAATTGTCTTTGCCAGTCTCCCTCTGGATTTAATTGTGAGAGCCTTAAATAGGATTGAGGACGAAACCTGGATGTTTCAAACTCAGTTATTACTTTCCTGTGGAAATAAAGAGCGGAATCTATAATTTCTAATTGATGACTAAAGAGTTCTGCCCTGCGAAAATAGAGAGAATCCAAAATTTCAGATTGGACCTCAGGTGCAGGCATAACCAGGTCTGCAGCGGAGGTATCAGGTTCATTCACTGCTGTCTGTTTAATAATTTCTTCCTCTAATTCAAATTGATCTCTCAATACGGACTTTAAATGGTTGGCAGCATCCTTAAATCGTGAATTTTCACCATTGCTGATATTATTTAACAGTACTTTCACTGAATCATAATCATGGAACTCCTGAAAATAATTGATTGCAGATTGGTACTCTAATCCCTGAATAGAAATAGCTTTTACATCCTCAATATTTTCTTTAATTTCATCTAATCTGTGTTGAACATCTAAAGTATAATAATGTCCGGGGAAGCTATCTACATAAGTCTGATAATGGGCTACTGTCCTTTCAATATCATTTAGGTAATAGTCACTAATAAATCCGGATATATATGCCGATAATGTATCCTTTTTTTCCTCATAGAGCTGTAAGAACCTTAAGTAGGATTTTTCATAAGATTCTTCAGCCGACAACCAGGCATCGTCCCGGGCATTCTCCAGTGTGAAAGTTGAATCTGTAATCAGAGAGTCACCATTGATCATGGCAAAAGGAGAAGTGGGATACTCATTAACTAACTGTTCCTGCCATCCTTTGCCTGGTTCATAATGGGAAACCACATATAAAGCTTGTGGGGCGAATTTTGACTGCGGGTATTCTTCTGCCAGAGATTTGAACTTTTCCAGTGAGAGTTCAAGGCGATTGAAATCATACAGAAGCATTTCTCCAATAACAAAAAGTAAAGAATCAGGTGCTACACCGGGGCTTTCTGCAGGTTGATTGGGAGATGGCACCTCAGAATCAGGGAAATTCGGACTGAAACCGGGATTCATGCGGTTGCGAAATTCGGAATACCGGTCATCCATTTCAGGATCTCCAAACTCAGGGGGAATGTCTCTGTCATTTATTCCTTCTTCAGGAACAGTTTCTTCCAATTCATCCTGCTTTGGTTCTTCCTCTGAAGTGCTGTCACTTTCTTTATACAATGTCTGCAGGTTTTCAAATCGGCTGATTTTATTGAGAAATTCTCGGGACTCCTTCCCATAACGAGATTGTGACTTCTCTGTTTTGGACTTTTCAAAATATTCTTTAGCAAGATCCAAATTAAAATCTTCCATGAGGGCTAAAAAACCTAAATGGTAGTATGCCTCAGCCGTCTCGTTTTTTTTGGAATAGTTCTCTCCCATCAGTGTAAATATCTCTTTGGCAAGGTCTAATTCACCCCGGTCTTTATATACTTTCCCCAATTCCAATTCCAGCTGCATATATTCCTGGGCAAATTCTGACAAGCCTAACATGGTTTCAATTTCTTCGATGATTTCAGCATAGTTACCCAATTCTCTCTGATAGATAATCCATTGCATTTTTGCGTCAATACGAATTTTATCCGGGGCTACCTCTCCCAGTGATACTAAATAGTGAGATGCCTTTTCCTTATCAAGATTTGTTTCGGCTATTTTTACCAGTTTACCAAAAGTGGCTGTTTTTTTAGATTCCGACGGTGCATATTCTGCAGCTGACTCATAATGGGAGTACACCATTTGAGGATTGGCATCCTCCAGGGCAATTTCCGCCAGGGCGTTATACAGAAGGTAAAGATTTTCTTTATCAGATAAATTTTCCTGCTGAATTTCCAACAGCTGTATTTTTGCAGAATCTGACATTCCCATTCTGAAATGGGTGTAGGCAAGCCATATTCTGGATTGAGTATAAAATTCGGATTCAGGATAGTCACGCAGTAAATTCCTGAAGTTTTTTTCCGCAATAGCTGTTTCGTTTCTGAGGAAGGAAGCTTTGCCAATGATAAATACGGCATCATCAACATATTTACTCTCAGGATATTCTTTTAAAACTATTTTGCTGTTTTCAATAGCTTCCCCCAATAATTTCTTTGCCTGACTGGGGAGTGCATCCTCTTCAAGAATAGGAGATTCTTCAATGAGCTTCATTGCCTTTTTGAAGGAGGTTTCAGCATTATAGAATGTATTGAAATACACACAGGAGGAAAGTAAAAGACCAGCGGTAACCAGACCGCTAATGTGTTTTTTTAACAAATGGATGGATTTTCCCTGCATATACCGGCATTAAATTTACTTTGGACGCCTAAGTCACTCAAAGGTTCATATTGATACAAGGGAAGTATATTTATTGAATCGAAATGGAAAGTTCAGGGGATATCTTTGTCCAAGTTTTCGTCTTTAATGATTTCCCGCCATTCATCCCGGGAATGTAGAGCACGGAACACAGCAATGACAGCCAATATAAGGAGTAATATTATGGATGAGATTACCCAAAGCGCATTTTCCCTGTCCAGGAATACCAGCAGTACAATTAAAATAAGCCAGGCAAAATGGTAAATCCTGTTGAATGTAAGCATGAGGAAAATTAGAACATTCTCATAAAGGCAACCAATATTGGGATTGAAGAATAAAGATGGACTTCCCGTGAAAAAGTTTACAGTGAGTCAAGCAGTGGATTTTTTGGATGAATTTTATTAGGGGAAAACCACTTCATTTTTACACCAATATTGGTGAGGGGAATTTTATCCGCATTCATCTGTGTCCATCTGTGGTTAATATCTTTGGGTGAATTTGTGTAATTCCCTCCAGTGGGTGTGCAAGGAAGGCTAATTATTATCTTAGGTGCTCACCTCCAATTTCAAAATAATCCCGGTGATAGTGTAACTTTTTCTTGCATGATAGTGGGGAAAAAGAATATTATTGTGGGTAAGAGTGGGGGATAATCCCTAACTTTTGCAAGCGGATAAAAATTTGACAAATAGTTTACATATATCATTTACCGGGGAGTATTCCAATACTTTAGACTCCAAAAATCGGGTTAATATTCCTGCCAAATTCAGAAAGGCACTTGATCCTGTCAATGACCGCACTTTTATTCTCACCCGGGGATTCGACAAATGTCTCCTCTTATATCCTCTCACTGAATGGCAGAAAGTGGAAGATCAGCTGGGCAGGCTTAGTTCCATTAGAGGCAGAGACAGAGAATTTGTCCGCTCTATCACCCGTCATGCTGTATCGGTCCAATATGACGGCCAGGGCAGAATACCTATCCCCGAACCATTACTGGAATATTCAGGCATTTCAAAACAGATATCCGTAATAGGTATGTTAAAGAAAATTGAACTTTGGGATCCGGAAGAACTTGCCAAAAAGGATGCTCAGCAGGCTGGCATTGAGGATCCCGGATTTGATGATTTAGCTAATGAAATTAACTTTTAATTCACATGCTTCCTTCTCCTCTGCATCAACCGGTATTATTGGAGGAAGCAGTATCTTATTTGGTTACCGATCCGGATGGCATTTATCTGGATGGAACCATAGGGTTTGGAGGGCATGCTGAAGCACTTCTATCCAAACTCTCAAAAAAAGGACAGCTTATCGGAATTGATCTTGACCCCTATGCTCTGGACTACACTCAAAAACGCCTGTCAGCACACTTTACCTCCTATTCCCTCCATCATGGAAACTTTAGGGAATATCCAATACTCCTCCAAAAAGAAGGTGTGTCTACATTGACAGGAATGTTAATTGATCTTGGTACCTCCTCCTGCCAGATTGATTCAGTGTATAGGGGTTTCTCTTTTCAGCAGGATGCCCCTCTTGATATGCGTTTTAATTCTCAGTCAGGAATGACTGCAGGTGATTTTTTAAATTCATCCACTGAAGAAAATATTTCTGATGTGATAAAGAAATATGGTGAAGAAAGACATCATCGCAAAATCGCCGGAAAAATCTCTCGCATGGTCAAGGGAGGGAAAATGAATACCACCTTTGACCTAAAGGAAGCAGTCTCAGGCTCTGTGCATCCGCGTTATGTGACTAAATCATTAGCCCGTGTTTTTCAAGCTATAAGAATCCATATTAATCATGAGTTGGACTCTCTTAAAGGTGCATTACAATCTTCACTGGGTTGGGTGAAAGCCGGTGGGCGCATTGCCATCATTTCTTTTCATTCTCTGGAAGACAGAATTGTCAAACAGTTTTTCAAAAAGGCTGCCCTCGCTTGTGTCTGCCCTAAAGAATTTCCAGTCTGTGTCTGTGATACAACGCCTGAATTAAAAATACTAACTTCCCGCGGAATCAAAGCATCTGCAGAGGAAGTAAAACATAACAGCAGATCCCGCAGTGCCAAACTCAGGGTGGCAGAGCGAATATGAAAAAACACAACCTGAAAAAGAACACATCATTTTCCGATTTCCTGTTCTTCTTTGGGTTGGTCACCCTCACTACCTCCATACTGATATTTATTGTCACTCTGAAAAATGAGTGTCTGTTCCTTCGCAACGAAATTTACCATCTGGAAAATATTCAATCCGGACATGTAAATAAGGTGAAAGTGTTGGCAGGAAATGTAAAAAATCTTTCCCGTCAGGACCGCATTGAAGAAATTGCTTTAGAAAAATTTGGTCTGCATATTCCTGTTCCTGAATCCTTAACTGTTTATATTGGAGAAGATAGTTGAACCGATTGTATTCCATATATGGCGGACGGATTCGATTTGTGAGTTTTTCCATGCTGGCATGCTCTGTATTGATTTTATCCCGAATGTTTTTTATTCAATCATTCCAATCTTCAATATATCGTGAAGCCGCTATAACGGAGGCTAAAATGGAACGCTCTGTAAAAGGAAAGCGGGGTGATATAACAGATCGAAACGGAAATAAGCTTGCTGAAACCATTCACACCTATACATTTTGGGTGAACACCCAAAAAGAATTTGATAAACAGGGCATTGTCTCTTTATTTGCAAAAGAGTTGCAGGTACCTGCAGAAAAAACTGCCTTAACATTATCTGTTCAGAAACCCTATGTTTCATTGGCAAAAGGATTGCTTCGCTCAGAATGTGAGGGAATTCTTGCTGTGATAAAAGATATTCAGGGGCTGCATATGGATGTGTCTCTAAGTCGTTTTTATCCCTTTGACAATTTAGCCAGCCAGGTAGTGGGTTATACAGACAGAGACCATAATGGACAATTTGGTATTGAAAGACATTTTGACCCAATCTTATCCGGGAAAACAAGCCGATTGGTTTTTGACAGGGCTGCCAATGGCAGAATCAGAGAGTCATTGAATACAGAGCAGGAAATTATCCGGAATGGGGTAAATATCGAACTAACCTTAGATGTTGAAATTCAGGCGATTTTGTTAGATGCACTAAAACAGGGTCTGAAACGATCAAGAGCCGTCACCGCTTATGGTGTGATTATTAATCCATTTACGGGAGATATTCTGGCTATGGCTTCCGTTCCTGATTTCAATCCCAATGAATACTGGAATTATGATGTGTCCACATTTTCCAACCGCATTATTTCAGACTCTTATGAGCCAGGATCTACCTTCAAGCTGATTTCAATGACAGCAATACTGGAATCAGATATATTCAATGACCAACATAAAGTGTTCTGCGAAAATGGTGAATATCAGATCATACCTTCAAAGGTTATTCATGATCATGAGCCTCATAAGGATTTAAGTATCTCTGAAATATTCATTCATTCCAGTAATATCGGTTTATCCAAGCTGGTGGACGAAATGGGTGCTCATCATATTTATGATTTTTCCCGTAGATTTGGTTTTGGTATGAAAACTGGTGTGCCGCTAACAGGTGAAACTTCAGGAAGGCTACGGAATTTTCCTGAATGGACAAGATTATCCGGGCCTTCCATTGCAATGGGACAAGAAATTTCTGTAAATACGCTACAGCTTGCCCTTGCTTATGCGGCGGCAGCTAATGGAGGTTACCTTCCTGCTGCCCGTATTATAAAGCAGATCTCCGGAGAGGGCTTCGATGAAAGGGATTTTTCACCTAAGCCAATCCGCAGGGTAATGTCTGAAGAGACTTCCCGTCAACTGCTGGCAATGATGGAAGATGTAGTAGTCAAAGGTACAGCGCACAAAGCGCGTATTCCAGGGTTTCGAATCGGGGGAAAAACCGGAACTGCCGAAAAGTTTATTGATGGGAAATATTCAAAACGGGAGTTTATCTCCTCATTTGCTTCGATTTTCCCTATGGACAAACCAAAATATGTCTGTGTGGTCTCTGTTGATTCTCCCATGTACGGCTACCATTGGGGGAACGAAACTGCAGCCCCAATCGTTAAAGAGATTTTTGAACGACTTATTATTATTAACAATGATAAAATGACAGAACCCCGGCGGAGAACACCGCAATTTGCACATGATAAGCATGCAGAAACACCCACAACTCTTTTATCAACTGCAGGGATAGTGGCTTCCAATGAAGGTGCCGTCCCCAACTTTTTAGGAAAGACACTGAAGCAATCTGTTCAGGAAGCAAAAAGTTTAGGAATTCAAATAAATCCGGTTGGAACTTCCGGGAGAGTAGTATGGCAATCGGTCTCTCCCGGTCAACTGGTAACTGATAATTTAGCCTGTACCATTAAACTGGAAACTATGTAATGACGCTGCAGGAACTGGTAAAAAATATTCCTCATAAAGGAAGAGCAGACAACCGGAAGATATCCGCCATTACCTATGACAGCAGAAAAGTGAAACCGGGAACTTTGTTTGTGGCAATATCCGGAATACAGGCAGATGGACACGACTTTATTCCTCAAGCTATTGAAAACGGTGCTGTAGCAATAATCTCTAATGGACGCAGTCCTAAATCTTCTGCTGTACCCGTTATTCAGGTGAAAGACCCTCGCAGTGTTATGTCTCATATTTCTGCAGATTTTTATCATAATCCGTCAGATAACATGTATGTAGTGGGAGTCACCGGCACCAACGGAAAAACCTCCATCACCCATATAATTTATCATATATTTCAACAAGCAGAACTTTCCTGCGGAACACTGGGTACTTTGGGATTTCAATCGCCATCAGGTATGATGAGCACGGGTTTTACCACGCCGGAATCTGTGGAAGTTCAACAGATGCTGCAAACCCTGAATGCAGCGGGGGTTGAAAATGTAGTAATGGAAATCTCCTCCCATGCCTTAGAACTCCGCCGCGTAGATGATGTGGATGTGGATGTGGCTGTTTTTACTAATCTCACTCCTGAACATTTGGATTTTCATAAAAACATGGATAATTATTTTCAGTCCAAGTTAAAATTATTCCAATCTCTTCCCTCCGGGAAATTAGCTGTAGTAAATCTGGATGACGCTTACGGAAAGCAAATTGGTAAACATATTTCCGCAAAGGTGTCAACCTTCGGATTGGATAAACGAGCAAAGCTGCATCCTGTTAAATATGAGTTGAGTCTGGATCAAACCGTTGCTCTGTTGAGGTCAGGTAAAGTGGAGTTTGAAATCTGCTGCCCTTTGATTGGAAGCTACAATCTGTCAAATATTCTTGCTGCAACGGCTGTGAGTTTAGAAAAAGGAGTTCCTCCAAAAATCATACAATCTGCCTTAAATACCCTTCCTCCTGTTCCCGGAAGAATGGAAAAGATTGAAGCTGACTGTAAAGGAATGGTTTTTATTGATTACGCCCATACTCCTGATGCTTATGAAAAATTGTTTAAATCCGTATTAGAACTCTCCGGTGGAGAGGGAGCCATTAAAATTGTTTTTGGTTGTGGTGGTGACCGTGATGCATCCAAACGGCCTAAGATGGCTGCAATAGCTGAACAATTTGCCAATGATATATTTGTGACTAATGATAACCCTCGAACGGAAAATCAGACGGAAATTTTTTCACAGATTCTATCTGGTTTTAGCCGAGATATACATCAGGTCATTCCCGACAGAAAAGAGGCTATTCAAACTGCTATGCAGTCTATGAGGGATGATTCCATTCTGTTAATTCTTGGTAAAGGAAGAGAGAATTTTCAAATGATGGGGACAGAAAAAGTAAAATATAGTGATATTGAATCCATAAAGAATTTCACTAATGCGGATTAATCTCACAAATCAAGATGCCTTTAAGATTTCTCTTAGTGCTCTAAAGCCGGATATAGACCTGCCTCCTGTCTCCGGTATAAGTATTGACTCACGGAATGTTAAACCCGGTGATATTTTTTGGGCATTAACGGGAGAACACACTGACGGACACTTGTATGTTCATCAGGCAGAAGAAGCAGGAGCCGCATATTTAGTTGTTGAAAAAGAGGTAGACAGCTCTTTGCCTTCAATAAAGGTCGCTTCCACCTTTCACTTCTTAAATGACCTTGCGAATGAATTCCGCAACCATTTCAGGTGTCCCTTTTTTGCTATAACCGGGTCTAATGGAAAAACTACTACCAAAGAATTACTAACTCATGTAATATCTGCAAACAAGAAGATTGAGGCAACCAAAGGAAATTTTAACAGTACTACAGGAGTACCTCTTTCTCTCTTAGAATTTGATACTTCAGCAGAATTTGTCATTATGGAAATGGGTGCCAGTGAACCGGGGGAAATTGAGAGTATCTGCGATGTGGTAATCCCAGATATGGGGCTTATCACCAATGTCTATGGTGCGCATTTAGAATTTTTTGGTAATGTTGAAGAAGTAGCGAGAACCAAACAGGCTGTATTTTCAACCTTGCCTGAAACAGGCACTGCCTTTTTAAATATGGATGATCCCTATGTTTCCAATATGTCTGTGTATTGCAACCGCGTTGGATTCGCTTTTAATACTCCTGCAGATTATAATGCCATCTGGGAAGTAAAGCAATCTTATGACCTCCTTTCCATCAATGATGTGGAAATAAAGCTTCCTGTTCCTTCTGAGACTTTGGGGAAAAATGCCCTGGCAGTCTTTGCTGCAGCTTCCGAAATAGGCATGTCTCCTGAGAAAATCAAACAACAGATAGAAACCTTCAGGACGCCTGAAGGTCGTGGAAATATACTTCGTACTTCAGGAGTTACCATAATCAATGACAGTTATAATGCAAATTTCGAATCAGCAAAATCCGGCATTCATAATCTTTCTAATACAGACTCTCAAGGGAGAAAGGTAGTCGTGTTAGGGGATATGTTTGAATTGGGGGATGAAGAATTGGAAATTCATAAAAAATTGGGTGAGTTTATATCGCGGGAAAGAATTGATGCTGTATTTTTAACCGGCAGTCGGATGGAAGTGACTCATCATGCAATCAGCAACAGGAAAATGCACAATGAACATTTTACCAATAAACAAAATTTAACAGACGCTTTGAACCAATATATACAGACCGGGGACATCCTCTATATTAAAGGATCAAGGGGAATGCAGATGGAGACTATTATAAAAGGGATTACTACCTAATGTTTTATCATTTACTCTATCCTCTCCGCGAAATATTTTTTGGATTCAATGTTTTTGGATATATCTCCTTTAGGGCGGTAGGTGCTGCTCTTACAGCTTTGATTATCAGTTTCCTCGTGGGGCCCAGAATCATCCGCACACTCCAGTCTCGCCAAATTGGTGAGACTATTCGACAACATGGGCCTCAATCTCACCTGAAAAAAGAAGGTACTCCAACCATGGGAGGGATAATTGTTCTGCTGGCGGTTATCCTTCCCACCATCCTCTGGGCGAAAATCAGTGATAAACATATTCTCATTATTTTACTGGCTACACTCTGGATGGGTGCCATCGGCTTTCTGGATGACTATTTAAAGGTAATTAAGAAATTTTCCAGAGGTCTGATTGCCCGCTATAAAATGGCAGGGCAAATTTCTCTTGGATTGGTTGTAGGTATCCTGTTGGTGAACTTTCCTGATGCCTCACAATTCACCACTGCCATTTCCATTCCCTTTGTTGCAAACGGAACCATAGATATACACTGGTTGTATATCCCATTGGTTATTTTAGTCATTACCGGTACCTCTAATGCAGTAAACCTCACCGATGGATTAGATGGTTTAGCAACAGGATTGGTGGCAATTGCAACTTTGGTTTTTGGCGCTATTGCCTATGCAACGGGAAGATTGGATTACAGTGATTATCTTAACATAATTTATCTTCCCGGAACCGGCGAGCTCTTTATTTTCTGCATGTCAATGATTGGTGCTTGTATTGGGTTTCTCTGGTTTAATGCAAACCCTGCCCGGGTGTTTTTGGGGGATACAGGCTCACTGGCAATGGGTGCTGCACTGGGAACATTGGCAGTTCTTCTTAAAAAAGAAATCCTCCTCTTTATGATTGGCGGAGTTTTTGTTGCAGAATCCCTGTCTGTCATGCTGCAGGTCTATTACTTCCGCTATACCAAAAAGAAATATGGAGAAGGGAAACGCATTTTTAAAATGGCTCCACTCCATCATCATTTTGAACTCCTGGGATGGCCTGAAAATCATGTGGTAGTCCGCTTCTGGATTGCAGGAATCCTCTTGGCACTCATTTCTCTTACCACTTTTAAAATTCAATGATTGACCTGATGCATATAGACCAACAGAATTGGAAGGCTGCCACGATTGGTATTCTTGGTGGTGGAAAATCCGGTATTGCAGCAGCGCACCTGGCAACGCATATCGGCGCTGAAGTCTTTATTAGCGAAAATCAGAATACACCCGAGATAAAAGAACAGTTATCAGAGTTCAGCCATGAAACAGGTAAACATAGTGACACTATTCTAAATTCAGATCTCATTATTCTCAGTCCGGGAATATCTGACCAAATTCTCATAGTTCAAAAAGCTGTTGATAAGGGAATTCCCCTTGTAAGTGAAATTGAATTTGCCTCCTGGTTTACCACCTCCCCCATTCTTGCTCTCACCGGTTCCAATGGGAAAACTACCACTGTCAACTTGCTGCATGATATGTGTCTCAGTGATGGCAGAAATTCACTATTGGGTGGAAATGTGGGTATCCCTTTTTCTGAGAATGTGCTCTGGGAATTGACTTCCATGGTAGAATCTCAACCTGTGCATGTTCTGGAACTCAGTAGTTTCCAGTTGGAGCATATCATACATTTTTCGCCTGCTGTAGCAGCAGTATTAAACATCAGTGAAGATCATATGGACCGCTATGAATCAATTACTGCCTATGCAGAAGAAAAATTAAAAATCGGGCAGAATATAAAGGATAATGGCTGGATTGTCTTTAATGCAGATGATACCTATCTAAACACCGTATTAGATGATAAAGACAGAACTATAAAATTTTCTGTGGCAAACCCTGAAAAGAGTATTTTCAAACTCAACGCCAGTAAAGTCTATACGGGCGACACTGACAATCCTGACATACTGTTTCATCTGGATGAATCCAGATTAAAAGGAATGCATAATCTGCAAAATATTCTGGCAGCATCCACTATGGCTGATGCCTTTGGAATATCAAGAAATGCTATCAGGAATACTATTACCCATTTTACTCCCATCGCCCATCGCTTAGAGTGGATTGGCACTGTAAACCAGGTTGATTTTTATAACGATTCCAAAGCTACCAATGTAGCGGCAGCAAAAGCAGCCATTGAAAGTTTTGATTCAAATGTAGTTCTCATCTTAGGCGGGAAGGATAAGGGCAAAACAGATTTTACAACATTGTATAATTCCATTCATCCCAGGGTAAAATCTATCATTTGTTATGGAAATGCAGGAGAGTTCATTCAATCTCAGCTCTCGTCTTCTATTCATTGTGAATATTCAAATGATTTTCAGAAAGCGGTTATTTTGGCATTTCGCAGGGCAATCTCGGGTGATGTAGTACTACTCTCCCCTGCTTGTGCAAGTTTCGATCAATTTGATAATTATGAAGACAGGGGTGATACCTTTAAGCGCATTTTCTCCCAACTGGAGCTGGAAGCATGAATCTAAGCAAATATTCAAACGACCAGGTCATATTAGCAATAATCCTACTCCTTTCCGGGTTTGGATTGGTTGTAATGTATTCTGCCAGCAGCATTTTTGCCATGAACAATTATGATAATTATCTCCATTTTCTTGTCCAGCAGATCAAGTGGCTTGCTGTAGGGGTACTCATCATGATTGGCATTAGCCAATTTAACTATAAACATTTAAAACAATTTGCCTATCTGTTAATGATTCTCTCATGGATAGTACTCATATTGGGATACTTTTTTAAAGGACCTAATCCCGCTTCAAGATGGTTGGTAATCGGAGGTCGCAGTTGGATGACGACTTCCGATCTGGCCAGAGTGAGTCTTATTATATTTACGGCTTTCTTTTTAGAAAAAAATAAACGGCATATAGGTGACTGGAGATTTCTTGCTCTGTATTTCACACCCGTATTTGCAGTGACTTTAGCCCTAATACTCTTTCAACCTGATACCAGTACAACGATGGTCATTGCTATGATTATCCTGGTTATGCTTTTTATTGCCGGTGCAAGCTGGAAATATCTTTCAGGATTATGCAGTACCTGCATACTGCTTTTAGGAATAAAAATTCTGCATACACCTCATGCATTAGAAAGAATTATTAATTTTGATGATGACCAAAAGGTACAGTCATTAAATGCTTTCGGTAGCGGTGGTATTCTTGGTAGTGGTTTAGGTGACAGTATGATTAAAAATGGTCATCTTCCTCAGGCGCATACCGATTTCATTTTACCTATTGTAGGGGAAGAATTAGGATTTATTGGGATAGTGGTTCTATTTGTATTATTCTGGGCTCTTTTTATCCGTAGTATCCTGGTTGTGCGTGAAGCCCCCGATCTATTCAGCATGTTTCTATCTTTTGGGATTGTCATCTCCGTTATGATGTATTTTCTGGTGAATGCAACCTATGCTGTGGGATTAGCCCCTACTACCGGTTTGCCTATGCCCTTTATCAGTTACGGTGGCTCACATACCATATTTACTCTGTTTTCCATGGGGATACTCCTCAATATTGCTCGTCGCAGCAAAACCAGTACACATACCTATTATCGGGGATTTACCTATGAGTAATAAATTGAGAATGGTTGTTACCGGCGGTGGAACGGGAGGACATTTTTTCCCGGCAATGGCAATTAAAACTGCCCTTGAAGGAAAGGGAGTGGAAACAAAATATATAGGCTCAATTTTCGGCGTGGAAAAAGAACGATTTTCCGCTGATGAAAATGCTCTGCTTCTCAATATCAGAGGCATACAAAGGAGTTTCTCATTAAGGGCAATACTCATGAACCTTGTCTTTCCCTACCGATTTTTGAAATCCTATTTTCAGTGTAGAACTTTGTTGAAAAGTTTTCAACCGCAAGTGGTGATCGGTACAGGCGGATATTCCTCTGGCTTACCCTTATTGGCAGCTATCCATTCAGGTATTAAAACGGTGATTCAGGAACAAAACTCATATCCGGGAATCACCACCCGCCATCTGGCGTCCAGGGTGGATTGTCTCTGTATTGCCTACCAGGATGCATTGAAGCATCTCAAAAAAAAAATGTCATTTTTGCAGGAAACCCTGTGCGGAAGGATATTCAATTAATGGATAAAACAATAGCACGACAAAATTTGGGACTCATTGAAGACAAACCAGTGGTTGCAGTTTTGGGTGGCAGTCAGGGATCCCGCCCTTTAAACCAGCACTTTTCGCAGTCTTATCCCGACTATACCACTAAAAATATTCAGGTATTATGGCAATGCGGCAAAAGGGAATATCCTGCTTTAAAAGACATCAATAATAAAGACCTTGTCAACATCTTCCCCTTTAGTAATGATATGGGTGCGGTGTACTCAGCTGCGGACATTGTTATATCCAGAGCCGGTGCATTGGCGATTTCAGAAATGGCAATTATGGGAAAAGCCATGATCTTGGTTCCCTTCCCTTTTGCTGCAGGAGATCACCAACTTAAAAATGCACAGTCTATTACCGATAAAGGGGCAGCAAAACTTGTGTTACAATCCCGACTTTCTGATGGAGAATTGGAATCTACCGTCATTGAATTACTGGATGACAAAGAAGAATTAAATACAATGGAAACAAAAGCCTCCTCCTTTTCTACTCCTGACGCAGTGGAAAACATTCTGAATGCGATTATGGAGGTTGCCCAAAGCTAATGTTTGGAAAGACAAACCATATCCATTTTGTGGGAATCGGCGGCATAGGCATGAGCGGTATGGCGGAATTATTACACAAATTAGGATTTACCATCAGCGGATCGGACCAAAATATGTCAGAAAGGACTGAATCACTTTCCTCTTTGGGCATTACCATTAACCAGGGTCATGCAGGCAACCATGTAAATGGGGCTGATGTGGTGGTGTACTCTTCAGCAGTAAAGAAAGATAATCCCGAAATACTGCAGGCAGGCAGTAAACATATACCTGTAATTCGCAGGGCTGAAATGTTAGCAGAACTTTTGAAAGTGAAACCAATCAGTATTGCCATAGGTGGCACCCACGGAAAAACCTCTACCTGCTCCATGTTAGGCTCTATCCTAACTGCAGCTGAAACCAGTCCAACTTTGGTAATTGGAGGCATTGTAAATAAATTTCAAAGCAATACCATTTCAGGCGACGGTGATATCATTGTAGTGGAGGCAGACGAATTTGACCGTAGTTTTCTTACGCTGCAACCCACGATGGGACTCATCACCAATCTTGATTTAGAACATTTAGACTGCTATGAAAATCTTGAAGATTTGAAGACAGCCTTTACCCAATTTGCAAATGCAGTACCTTTTTACGGAAATGTTGCAGTATGTATTGATAATCCAAATGCTGCAGCAATTATCCATCGCATCAAACGGCCTGTTATTACTTTTGGGCTGCATCCTGATGCAGAATTAGTGGCATCTCAATTAAAGCATGACAGAAACAGTACCACCTTCACAATTCAAAAATGGGACAGAGTATTGGGGCAGATAACCATTCATGTCCCCGGTGAACATAATGTGAAAAATGCGTTGGGAGCAGCAGCCATTGCGTTGGAATTGGATATCCCCTTTGAAAAGATTCAGGAAGGATTAAACCAATATTCGGGAGTACGCCGACGATTTGAGGTAAAGCATGAGTTGAAAAATGGTATTATGATTGTGGATGATTATGCACACCACCCGGAAGAAGTGAATGCTACTTTAAGTGCTGCCCGTAGCGGGTGGGACCATCGCATCCTTGCTGTCTTTCAACCTCATTTATACAGCCGTACTAGAGATTTTTATCAGGATTTTGCTGCTGCCTTTCAACAATCTGACATACTCATCGTTACAGATATTTATGCAGCCAGGGAGGAAGCCATTGAAGGGATTTCAGCCGAAACTATTAGCAGAGAAGCAGAAAAATTGGGACATAAGCAGGTACATTATGTCAAAGATCAGCAGGATCTTCCCCTGATTTTAAAAGAAATCATACAGCCTAATGATATGATACTCACCTTAGGTGCAGGCAATATCTGGAGGCAATGTGAAAGGATTTATGAGGCACTATCCTGTTGAACCAAAACCAAAAAAAGGAGATTCGTAATATGTTAGCATCTGTCATGGCATTTGATGAACCCTTGGCACAGCATACCACCTTTGGCATTGGAGGACCTGCTGCCTGCATGGTATATCCTGAAAATCGGGATGAACTTTCTACATTGCTGAAATACGCACATCAGCAACACATCCCCGCCTTTTTTATCGGTTCAGGTTCAAACATTCTGGTCTGGGATGAAGGTTTTGACGGATTTGCAATATCGCTGAGAAAGACTTTTAAAGAGCTTACCATTACTGATGATTTTCAAATAATAGCAGAATCAGGGGTGATGCTGGGAAAACTGGTGAAAGATGCCATACGTGCAAAAATCGGCGGATTGGAAAGCCTTATTGGTGTACCGGGAACTCTTGGCGGTGCACTCATTATGAATGCGGGAGCATTCGGTAGTGAGATATCCAATTATTTTCAGCAGGCAACCACCATGACCTTAGAAGGAGAGTTGAAAACTTATACCAATGAAGAAGTGGAATTCAGCTACAGACATTCAACTTTCCCTGAAGATGAAGTGCTCATAGAAGCAGTGTTTAATTGCAATGAAGGGGTGCCAGAAGAAATACAGAAAGAGCGTGTTATTGCCTCTAATAACAGAAAAACTAACCAGCCGTTGAAATTCAGATCAGCTGGATCTATATTTAAAAATCCCGATGGTAATCATGCTGCAGGCTATCTCATAGATCAGGCAGGGTTAAAAGGTACGCGCCGGGGCGGAGCTGAAATATCTGAAAAACATGCTAATTTTATTGTAAACGCAGGAGAAGCCACAGCTGCTGATGTTTTTCGTCTGATCAAACTTGCCAAGCAAAAAGTAGCTGAAGAGTTCCACATCAATCTGGAATTGGAAGTAAAGCTTGTTGGATTCCCTGAATCCATGCTGAGTGAAATCTATTATGCCTAAAAAGAATCAGCATAAAGTGAGAAAGGTTTTGGAATACCTGCTGTCATTGGCAGTGGTATTGGCTGTGAGTATATTTATCTGGAAATATGTGCAGGAAGTGGATTTATTCACAAAAATCCATATAGACATAACCGGAAATGAATTTGTATATGATGCCACTATCACAGAGAATATCCAATCCTATATCACCGGATCTGTTTTTGAGATTGACCTGGAAGGTATTCAATCTGCTGTCTCAGAAATTGAATATGTTGAAACCGTACAGATAAGCAGGGTACTTCCCAACACTTTGGTGCTGCAGGTGGTGGAACGTTCACCCATATTACTTATTAATGTACATGAGGAAAATTTCCTTTTAGACAAACAAGGGAAACTTCTCAAAGCAGGGAAACGCTCTGTCGGTTATTTTCCGGTGCCGTTGATTACCATCCCCCCGGAATTTGAAAGTGAATTGACTACCACTGAATGTATATCAAACTTTTTTGATTTTATTTTAAATACCTATCCTGGATTTTATAATAATCTCAGCGAAGTTATAATTCAGGATGATCTCTGGATATTCTACAGCGACCATAAAACCAGAATTTATGCCAGACCAGAGAATCTATTGACTCAGTTTACAGTGCTTAAACATTTTGAACAGACTGTATATCCTCTTAGAAAGATCAGGGATTACAGTTATATAGATTTAACCATTGAAAATCAGGTAGTGGTGAAAGAAAAATATGGAACGCTGTAATTATTTCATGAAGACACCATCACACAGAAATTTAACATTTTCATCTCACCGTACCACAGTGTCATTACGGTGATTTAAATTGAAAAAGGGAAATATTGGAAAATAAACAAATACTCTGCGGAATTGATATAGGCACCACTAAAATTGCAGTGGTAATCGCTGAATGGTTGAAATTAGAGGAGTCTATCAATATTTTAGGGGTAGGTGAAGCGCCCTCCAAAGGATTGAAGAAAGGGATCGTAGTAAATATGAACCAAACGGTTGACTCCCTCACCAAAGCCCTTTCTGAAGCCGAGAAACAGGCAGACATTGAAGTTGAAGGTGCTTTTGTAGGCATTACGGGAGATCACATTAAAGGCATCAACTACTCCGGAGTAATTACCGTCAGTAAGGGCAGTAACCGCCAACCCATTGGACAGGAGATTACACAGGATGACATCCAACGGGTGTTAGATCATGCCCAATCCATTAACCTCTCTCCAGACAGAAGAATTCTACATGTACTTTCCCGCGATTTCAAAGTGGATGACCGCAGTGGTATTAAAAATCCTCTGGGGTTGGCAGGGCATCGTTTAGAAGCCAAAGTTCATCTTGTCACCAGTGCTATTAATGTGGAAAAAGATTTACATACCTGCATCGAAAAAGCAGGGGTGGATGTAATTGATTTCGTTCTGGAACCCTTAGCATCAGCTCATTCAGTTCTGGATGATAATGAGCGTAAATTAGGGGTCATTCTGGTGGACATCGGCGGGGGTACCACAGATGTGATTGTGTACCATGAAGACGGAGTGCTTCATGCCGGCACCGTTCCTTTAGGGGGTACCAATATCACTTATGATATTGCCTACGGTGTTCAAACTACCCTTGAGCAAGCAGAACAATTGAAATGTGAATATGGTTCAGCCAAATCTGCTTTAGCTGATCCTGAAGAAAATATCAATATCAATGGAACCAACGGACGGGACGCCAAAACACTTTCCAGAAAGAACCTTGCTTCTATCATCGAACCCCGTATGGATGAAATTTTACGACTGGTGAAAAATGAAATTCGAAAATCGGACTTTCCCGGAGAATATACTTTCGGCATTGTTCTCACGGGAGGTGGCTCCCGCTTGGACCATGTAATAGACCTGGCTCAGGAAATTTTTCAGCAGCCTATAAAAGTAGGAGCGCCAAAGCTTACAGGAGGGGTATCTGAAAAAGTGAACAATCCCAGATATTCCACTTCGGTGGGACTTATCAATTATGGCAGACAGAACTGGGCTGAACTGGAATGGGATATCCCTTTAAACATAAATTCAATATTTAAGCGCTCATTAAGTAAGGTGGGCGATTTTTTTAAAAATTGGTACTAAACACAAAAAAAGGAGAAAATCATGTTATTTGAACCTGTTGATCTAAAAGATCAGAAAGCACGCATCATCGTAGTAGGTGTAGGTGGCGGCGGTGGAAATGCCCTGAACCGAATGATTGAAGATGGAATGACTGCCGTTGAATTCATTGCTGTCAACACCGATGCACAAGACCTGGAGAATAATAATTCCCAGATAAAACTGCAAATAGGAAAGGAACTCACCAAGGGCTTGGGAGCCGGAGCTAATGCGGAAATCGGTACTCATGCAGTTGAGGAAAATAAAGAAGTGATAACCAATACATTGCAGAACGCTGATATGGTATTTATCACTGCAGGAATGGGTGGCGGAACCGGTACTGGGGCAGCTCCTGCCATTGCCAAAATTGCCAGAGAATTAGGCGCTCTTACTGTAGGTATTGTTACAAAGCCATTCGCCTTTGAAGGGCCTAAACGATATAAACGGGCTTTAGCAGGAATTGAGGATATGCAGAAAAGCTGTGATACACTGCTGGCTATCCCCAATGAGACTTTGTTGGAAATTACAGATGATAATACTACGGTAACAGAATCATTTAAGCTTGCAGATTCTGTACTGCATCAGGCAACCAAGGGGATCTCAGATTTAATCAACATTCCCGGGCTCATCAACCTTGATTTTGCCGATGTGAAAACCGTAATGGAAAACATGGGCGATGCCATTATGGGAACAGGAATTGCCCACGGTGAAGAAAGAGCAATCCTTGCAGCACAGCAGGCAATCAACTCTCCGCTTTTACAAGATGCCAGCATAACCGGGGCACAGGGTCTCCTTGTAAATATCACGGGACCTGAGAATATGACTATCCATGAGTTGAATGATGCTTCCTCCATTATTTATGAAGAGGCAGGTAATGATGCCAATGTTATCTTAGGCTGCGTTTTAGACAAAAACCTCACGGATGAAGTTCGGGTAACTGTTATCGCTACAGGACTAAACAGTGATCATAAGCGGGAATTTGACTCAACCCCTCATGTAGCAAAACCTGATTTCAGTCTGCCTAAAGTGGAAAAAGATGAAGCAATTGATGATAACCGTATTCCTGCATTCAGGGAAGCCCCTACACCAATGGATTCTGTTAATGAAGACCCTGCACCGGGATTGTTTGAAAAAGAGGATGACAGTACGCAAGAAAGCGACGGTACAGAACCCATTATCACTTTTGGTGATGATTTGGATGTTCCTGCATTTATTCGAAACCGCAGAGAATAGAAGTTTTCAAATACAAGAATGACATGATAACCTCCAAATAAGCGGAGGGCATTTGCCCTCCACCATAATTATTACCAATCAAAATCCCTCTGGGTTCCTGCAGGCATGAAATTAGCCAATTTACAGGAGTCTGAGGGGTTTTTGTTTTCCGGTGGAAAATTAAATTGCGTCACCCCATTTGAGTCGGAATTACTATCGCAAAATTATTGCATTATTTCACTCTTACTGAGTGTTCTTTGATTCTGTGGGACGAATAACCATTATAACTATTCATCCATCGGACAGCATTCTTGTAAGCATGAGAATAATTAAAAGATTTCGTTTTAATTTGGGTGTTTTTTGTAGGATGGTGTTTGGTAATAAGGGTTGATTGTCGAATAGGGGAAAATAAAAAAACCTCTGCCCTTCGACAAGCTCAGGAAACAGAGGTTTTTTATCAATTTGGTAATTGTAAACTTAAATTGCTTTTAACACTTTCCCCGATTTAAGACAGTTGGTACACACCTTAATCCGTTTGATAGTACCGTTTAACTGCGCTTTCACCCGTTGTAGGTTCGGCAGCCACCGACGACGGGTTTTCCGGTTCGAGTGACTCACATTGTTACCAGTGATGGGCTTCTTCCCGCATACTTCACATATTCTTGCCATAATTTATATTCCTTATCTATAAGATAGCCAAGAAATTTAGGGAATATACTTAGTATAAAAAAAGTATCTATTTACATGTAAAAATAAAGACTAAATATACAATTTCAACTTTTTATCGAATTATTTTTGTAGAATTCTTTAGGGTAAAGTCCTAGTTCAGCCTTCTTTAAAATTTGTCATGAATTTACACTATAATATGTTAGTTATAATATTGCCAATCAGGGTGAATTTGACCCTCAATGTGATACTGGACTAACAGAGGACTGTGGATTGATATTAGCAGATTCTAATGGGGACGGGGAGATAAATATTCTGGATATCATGATAATTATATTTCCATTGATACCATGATGAGTCTTTTATCCATGTGATAACTCCAGCCATCTGATAGGTGGTTAAGAAGAACTTTCAGGAAATTCTAATCTAAACACTGTTTCTCCTGCCTGAGATCTCAACACTTTTATATTACCGTTATGAATTTCTTCAACAATGCGTTGAGTCAAGCTGAGACCCAACCCCCACCCCCTGCTTTTGCTGCTAAAACCGGGACGAAAAATATTCTTCCAATTTTTACGGGGAATCCCTTTACCTGAATCTATAATATCCAGAACCACATTATCCCTTTCTTTAAAACTAATAATGCTAATCTCACCCGATTTACTACTGATGGCATCTACCGCATTCTTCAATAAATTATCAACTGCCCAGCGGAGTAATACTTTATCTCCCGGTATGTTTAGGACATCATCCCCCTGGAGAGATATGGATATCTCAGACTGTTTCGGCAGGCGATGTTGAATATAGTCAACTGCCTCCTGCACAATCTCAAGGATATTCAGAGTATTCAATCGTGGTTGAGATCCAATTTTTGAAAATCGCTCCGATATTTCAGAGAGACGGGCAACATCCTCATCCATAGCATCAATTAAGAATGTATGGTCCTCTTTTGACTCCCTTAAAAGTTTCACCCACCCCATGAGTGAAGAGATCGGTGTACCCAGTTGGTGGGCAGTTTCTCTTGCCATCCCGGCATAAATGAGATTTTTTTCACTCCTTCTGATAAGTTGAAATCCCCACAAAGTTAAAACTATGAAAACCAAACCAAAACCAACTTCAAAATAAGGTATCCAGCGTAACTGATTCACCACCTGTGGGTCAGCATAATGAATTTTCCCCCATTGTACTTCATTCCAATAAAGAGCAAGGGGTTGAAAATTTTCATCCATCTCCTGCATTGTAACAGTAGTTTTTTGCTTGTAGAGAGGGGTACCCTCTTTTTCAGAAATATCTAAATTTAAAACTGCAGAGATCTCATCTCCCGAAGTTATGATGATGGGAAACTTCATTGAAGGCAACAGAATATCCATCACCAAACGAATATCTTCTTCATTATCTGAATTAATAGCATCAGAATAAATCTTGGCTAAATGTTCCACCTGCTGCCTGGCTTCTTCACGAAGTTGATTAATGACAATTCGGTTTACCCCAAATATCAGCACAATGACTGTCATTGCTGAGACGAAGAGTCCCAGCTTTATTTTAAAGGAATGTATCTTCACTTCAATTCAAGTTTCTTTCTGATTCCCAAAATCAATATTACAAGGGTAATTAAAAATGAGCTCCAGGTAAGTATTGCACCCAAGCGGATATCATCTGGTAGAAACTCCATTGTTATAGTATGTTCACCTGCCGGCACTGACAGTCCTCTTAAAATGGTATTAACGGGAATGATCTTCATATCAGGATGGCTGGTAATTTTCCACCCCGCATCATAAAATATTTCTGACAATACCAGAAACTGATTTTTAGGAAAATCGACCTGAATTTCTATACGGTCAGGAGACCATGAGGTAATTTTTACTTTGGAATTTGGATTATACTCATACTTTTTAATATAATCTTCTGTAAAGACCAATGAATCAGGATTAAATACAGGTTTACCCATAGCAATTTTTTGGTCTTGAACATCAGTATTAGGCTGTACTCGTTGAGGAATAAAAATACGGGGGGAAGTAAGTAAAAATCGGTACACTTTAGCCAATTCATATTTTCCCCTGTGAAAATACTTCCCTTGATAAATTTCTTCAAAATAGGGATGATTCACCGGCTCCAAACTAACCAAATATTTTACATTCAGCATTTGTAGCACCCCCATTGAGCTCCAACCAACTTTATCTTTTAGCTCATTATAACGGAATAATTTAGCAGGATGGTAACCTGAAACGGATTCAATATGGAAGGCAGAGAACCGATTCTCATTTCCTAATACTCCCACGGGTAGAATTCTAAATTTATCCTCATCCTGTTTTAAAAACCGGATGACTTCATCTTCCCGTAAATAGGGAGAAATAAGTGACCTTTTACTCATAGAAGATAAGCGGTATGATTCTGGTGACGGCTCAATTATTTTATTGTTTACAATAGATAAATCAAATACAGATAACAAGGTAATTCCCAATGTAAAAAGAAGTCCGTTTAATTTACCCAATTTAAAAACATACAATAATCCCCCGGCAATGAAGAGGATTATGGCTCCTGTAATGGTATCACCGGTAACCATGTCAAATCGTAAGGGATTTAAAACCGGGTGACTTTTTCTACCAAACGAGGAAGTATCCAAGGTAATATTTAACATGAATATTATCAGCAGCATTGAAGCAATTACACCCATCATAATTGTAAACCCCTTTTCATTTACCTTTTCTTTCAGGTATTTAATTGCAGCATCTAATCCAAAGCCTGCCAGTACACAACAGGAGAACTGGGTGAGTACTAATAACATTACTGGCACACGGAATTTATTAAAATAAGGGAAATAATCATAAAATACGCCATATAGGAAAAAATGTTTACCAAAGGAGAGCAGCAAGGCTATGAATGCAGTAAGGGCAAAATAATATTTAATCGAATGCTTGTGTCGAATCAATCCGATTACTGCAAACAATACAACGAGAATTCCCATATAATTGGGATAATCGGTAAAGGGCATATTTCCCCAGTAGGCAGGACCTCCGAACCCAAAATACGAGGGAATGAAAAAGGTTGCCATCTCGCCAAATGAAAAAGACCAGGCAGTGGCGTAGTCTAATCCGGTACCTCCCCCGCTCCCTGCTCCGCGAATGGAATGAGGGGTGTAATTCAATGCAGGTAAGTAAATCCACATTGCCATTGCTAATCCCAGCAGCAGGGCACCTAAGACGGGGAGTAACCAATTCGTTTTTTTTCTATCTGATTTATACTGTTTAATTAACAGAAAGAGAATCAACAGACCTCCCGACAACCAGGTATAATATGCGATTTGAACATGTGCCCTTTGCAGCTGCAGTCCTGTAGTCATTGCCAACATAGCCAGATTAATGAAATTCACTTCGCGATACAGCCTTAAAATGCTGAAAATTACCCAGGGCAGCCACACTAAGGTGAGCATCTGACTGCCATGCCCATGAACCACCATAGTGATTGTATAGGGCATAAGTACATAAGACAGACTGGCAAAAAGGGCACTATAACGGTTTGTTCCTAAATGAATCAGGAGACAAAGTATTCCCATCCCGGCAATGATGAAATGAAATATATAATTCCAAAAACCAGGAATTCCGGCCCACTTTAAGAAATTTGGGATAAAGTTTAAAAAATAAAAGTCCGATATATTTTGGAAGGAATGAACGGAGGGGAGTCCGCT
>JASLLI010000023.1 GCA_030747125.1 Fidelibacterota bacterium
ATCTGAAGCCGGATACAGATAAGTATGAGAATAAATACCATGTTCTTCATTAAAATAGTAGTCCGTACCATAATTGATTTGACCATTCCCGTGAGTTGGAGCAAATGAACCGTCAACCCCTGAAATCATGAGTACTTCCTCAAGATAAGACGGGTCCGGCATTTCAAATTTTTCATACATGAGAGATTTATCCAATTGAATCTGCAACTGGCTGCTGTTTTGTGCTGAAAATCTGCCATGATACATTTCAGGGAGTTTATCACCTGTGAATTCCACATAATATAAATCGGTTACATGACTACCGGTATTTCCATTAAAAGTAGGAACCTGAGCCACATCACCAATAAATAACACAAAAGATGGCGCAGGAAATTCAGAAGTGGGATTCTCATATAAATCCTGAATATATGATTTTATGGCTGAAGTTGATGAGCCTATATCTGAGGTATTGGCAACCTGAACCACGAATCCTTTTTGGGTTTTCCATTCAACAAAATCAGCTAACTGAGATTCAAAAAGCGGATTGGTTATAATCAGATAGCTTAATGGATAATGGACCAGATCATCTCTTAGCTCTGGTGACTGGTAATTTTTTATTTGGTGATAATTAGCTTCAAAGTAGGGAGAATAATATTGGGTCTTTAACCGTTCTGTTTCTACCATATCTGCACCGTCAAAATAAATTGATAGCTGCAGATCAGTAATAACTTTTACCTCATTAGTAACGGGGTTATAATTCACAGGTCTCACAATTAAATTAGCTATCCGTATAGACCGCAGAATGCCCTTTTCTTGGATGCTAACGGTTTCCTCTCCTATAAAATCATTAATGTAGTAGATGTTTTGATTCCACTCAAAGGGTGCTTCAGAGGGGTGTTGTGATTTTGATAAAGAAGGTTGCCGGGGAAAGAGAGGGTCAATAATTCCATAATCCTCCAGATGAATTATTTCATAGTCTTCATGCTCAATTTCAATTCTTGCTTCAGCTCCTTGCGGGATTTCAATGAGATTATGAATCTGAGGCAATTCAGGATGTCCTATCCTGTTTGATGTATGATAGCCCGGTAAAGTCAGTCTGGTAAACATGCCATCTGGTGAGTTTATTTGCTGTAGGTCTAAATCACCCATTGTAATGTTTACTTTCAGGAGAGTTGATTCCTCCTGATGAAGGGTAACTTCTGCAGAGCCACCATTTATCGGTAGCTGAAAATTGGCAGAAACTAAGGAGACTGATAAGAGTAAAAGTGTTGTAATATTTTTCAAGATATCCTCCAAAAATAATTGAAATTTTTAGGTTTTAAGTTAGCAAAGGAAATTACACTGAATACATCAAACTATTTTTAGTATATTTTGTATCGGTATGTAAATGAAAATAATTAGAGGAATTAATGAGAATTAAAGGTAAAAGTAATGGACTCATTAGTACGGATCCAATACCCCTTACTTCCTTCAAAATGGGTCAGACTACCCATCCAACCAATATTTTCAATATACTGAGCAGCCACACCTTCACCAATTATACCTGAAATATTATCCTCAATTCCTGACGGCAAGGCATCCTCCAGAGATTGAGAATCACGGCGGGGATAAGATATGAGATTGCTGCCTTCATGCAATGTATAACGAACTTCTGTCCCTGTAGGAACTGCATTTGGGATACATAGATTTATTGGGTAAGATGACTCCAGCCAATACCCATCCTCTGCCCGAATATATTCCAAACTGCCAACCCATCCTACTTCAGGGATATACGAAGCAGCCACACCTTCACCAATGATTCCCGTTATTATTCCATTTGAAAGAGAAAAAACATGGTCAATTGAAATATCTTCAGGCAAGCGATAAAAGCTTACAAGATTAGCACCAATGTGTAAATCTAAACAATAGGCGTCCGCAGACTGTGAAGACAGGATACCTGCTATACTTAATAATAACACCACATTCCTGAAGGGGAGTATCATTATATTATTAAAACATCTCATGGTATGTCGATCCATACCATAATTTAGAGAGAGATAAGGATATGAATAAAGCCCTATCTCCCTCTTAAACATACAATGTGACGAAGATCACACAGAGGGTATTTAAGAAGGTAAGTTGGTGATTTTACGCAAAAATAGTGATGAGAAAAAACCGGAGCACAATCCCAATCCAAAGGAGGTGTGAAGAATAAAAAAAACTACGGGCATAACTAATAAGAGATGTGGATTTTTCCATCTCATTAAGTGGATACTGAAAAAGATTGAAGTTACAAAATAGGTTACTATCAATGCTTTAAAGATGAGGAATATCTGCGGGGAGATAATACTTCCGATAACTAAAAATATCCCCAAGAGTATAAATAATAATGGTACCTGATACCGCAATTTAAAGGAATGAATATTTATTCTTATAACCTGAACCTTCCAAAATCCATACTGAAAGTATTGTTTAAATAAAGAAGCTAAAGAATTTCTGGTGTAATAAGTTGAATTTATGGAAGGGCTAAACAAGATGTGGTGGCCAGCCTGAGTAATGCGCTGATTGAGCTCAAAATCCTGATTTCGAATTAATGCTTCATTAAAATTACCAATCTGGTGAAATATTTCCTTTCTGTACATTCCAAAGGCAACGGTATCAACACACTGTCGTTTAAAGGCGGTTCTGAATATTGAATTACCCACACCAAATTGGGACTGCATGGCAAGAGCAATTGCCTCTCCTGTTTTATTATACCCGATATGGGTTACAGGACCGCCAACTACCATTGCCTGGGAGCAATTTAACTCCTTCACCCCATTGGTTATAAAATCCTGTTTTATGGTACTGTGGCCACCCAAAATACACACAAAATCTCCCTGAGCTTTTTTTAGACCCAAATTCAAACTGACTGGCGTTATTTTATCAGGATTACGCAGCAACTTTATATGTTTATTAATATTTGAGTAGCTATTTATTATTGCGATTGATTGATCAGTAGACCCACCATCAACAACAAATACTTCTATTAAATCCCGGGGATAATTCTGGCTGAGAATGGATTCTAAACATGCACCGATATACTCTTCTTCATTCAGACAGGGAATGATAATACTCACCAATTTGCTCATGCTGACACCAGTCCTTTATATAATTGAAGTAACTGCTTTTGTTCGCATTCCCAATTTAAAGTTTGAGAAGCTGTCACAGCATTTTTACAGAATTGATTATAATGCTCCGTATCTTCATACATTTGATGTATTGTATCCACAATTGAGGAGACAGTATTAATATCAAAGCAAAGCCCGATTTTCTGATTTTTTACCAGGGCAGCCATTTCAGGTAAATTATTAACCAAAACAGGAATGCCAGCGTGGATATATTCAAATATTTTATTAGGAAGAGATAAATAATAACTTTCACATACATTTCTTATAGATGCAATCCCTGCCTGAGCTACCCTGCATAATGAGACAATTTCATTCGGAGAAACAGCTGGCAAGAAATATATTCTGTCCTGCAATTTCAATGATCGAGAAAATGATTTCATTTTTTTCTTATACAGGCTGTCTCGCCCCACAATAACTAAACCTATTTCATCTCTTATAGCAGCCATAGCAGAAATGATATGTTTTATGCCTCTTCCCTCTTCAACATTTCCTGTGTAAATGATGTTAAACTCACAAGGGGGAAACTTTATATTATTCATATCAATTTGGATTGCTGTTGCTTTTTCAGGAATGTTTCTGATAACAACTACATCCTCTAATGTATAAATTTTGCCTATTAATTCTGCAATGGATGTGTTTACCGTAATGACCTTATCTGCTTTTTTAATACAGTATTTTTCAATTTCCACACCAAATTTAAATATGGATTTATACCTTCCTGTTTGATGCACTGCACCAGGCCAATATTCATGGCTGTCATAGATGAGTCTGCTTTTCCACAATTTTTTTGCCAGCCAGGCTATAAAAAGTCCATTAGGGTCATGCCCGTGTATAATGTGTGGTCTTATTTTATTTATTTCAAATATTGCCTTAAATAAAAATTCGACATACTTCAATATATGTATTATGGGCTGTTTTGACAACGATTTGCTTACCACCTTAATTCTGTGGATATGGTAACCATCCAGCTCTTCCTGTTCCTCCAATCCTTCATCATGCAGGGCTAAAACTGTAACTTTACACCCTTCGATTGACAAGGATTTACATACCCGCATTACCCTTGAGTCCTGAACGAAGGAGTTTAGGACGATTTGGACAACTTTCTCAGACATGTTTCAAATTACCTGAGTAAAGTTTATAACCATCAACAAAAAAGATTGCAAGGAGGAGGAAGATTACCAGATATACATGCGCCACAATAAACATTCCCGTCATAGCAAACTGTCCGGAAAGGAAAACAAAATATGTATAAAAGGCAGACATAAGAAGAGTTCTGGGTTTTTGAATAAATTTAATTTGAATAACCTGTAAAGACATGGACAGAAATAAAATAGATACTATCATAATGGGAAATCCAAAATTTGCATACATTTCACCGATAAAGGCAGAGGGAGCGGTACCCACTATTTCCCAACTTCTATTCAGACCGTTAATGAAAATCCATTTAGTAAGGGTAAAATTATCAAATTGGAAGATGCCTCCGGGGTTCGGCAATGATGCTCCATATAGAAAATCATGTGCTGATGGAAAGAGAGAAAAATAATAGTATAAGGGAGATGTCTGACCTAAAAAGAGACGATTTGCAACCCCTTCAAGTATCATCCAGAATGGACGGTTCGTAAACCCCATAATAAATATATACATGACACATAGAATTGATATTGAGACTGCAACCATGGCACTCACCTGCTTCCAGTTTATTCTGCCTTTGAATATCCACCCTGCTGTGAAGAGCAGTATGATAAAATCTAAAAGAGGCTTTTTCTGTAAATCTGCTACGCTGCGGTACATTGCAAACACAGTTAAGAACAGGAAAACAATTTTCCACAATTTCATTGATGACAATTTTGATTTGAAAAAGGCTACTATTATCAGAAGAGGAATCATTTGTGCCATGAAAAATTTATAGCGGTGAAGTTTTCCCAAAGTGAAGGTAGTGGTTGCAGATTCTCTCAGTTTTGCCAGGTCGGTGAAATTCACATCATCCGTAAAATGCTGAAAAATGAAATTCACAGGAATTATATCCAACTTTGAAAAATAAAGAAAAGTGACAGCAAGTGCAATTATGAGTGCAAAAAGATAAAACATGAAAAACTGATTTCCCGGCTGCTTATCCTCCATTTTTTGTGATAAGTAGTGATTAAAGTCATCACTGAAGTTTACTCGTAATAATTTGTTTGAGAGTAAAACCCCCAGTGGTAATATGAGAATCACTAAATGAGTAGCAAGAATATAAAGATGATTGGCGCCACCTCTATAGAGATAAAACCAAGGAGAGCCAATGAAAATAAAAATTACAAAATGAATATAGAAAAATCCCGGTAGGGTAAGAATGAAATTCTTGCCGGAAAGCTTAACCATCCATATAGTCGAAATGGTAAGAGTTATAAAAGAAATGAGGTATATAAAAAAATCCAGACTCATTAATAAATCGTTTTATATCTGAAAAAGTATTCGCTCAGGACAGCACCTATAATTGACACAATGAGAATTCCGTATGCATAATAGGGAAACCCAAAAAAGTGTAAGATGATTATCAACAATAGTATATAGACTGAAGAGTAAATACTAAAGTAGCCGGAATTTAGCTTTATCTTACCAATACCTGCCCACACTCCCCCATTAACAATGCTGTAGGTCTGAAAAACCGATGCAGCTATAATAATCTTTAATGAGGAAGACAGATAAATATATTTATTACCAAACATTACATGAATCCCCCAATCAGTGATGAAATACAAAATAAGAGCTAAGACTATGTAAATAGGCATAACTATTTTTTTTATCTGAATTGTAAAATCCCATAAATCATCCGGAGATATATAATAAGCTGCAATTCTGTGATGAAGCCCTGATGTTACAGACTGTGCAAACAATCCAAAAGAGGAATAGAAAAGCATAGCCAATTTGAATTCTCCGGTATATATTTCAGAATCGGTGAAATGGTTGACTATGAAAACATCCACATTTTTCAAGGCAACTGCCATTATAGCTCCTGTGAATGCCCAGAAAAAATACTCCTTTAAACCTTTATACAGTTCAACATCTTCAATTTTCCAATTAAACATACTTCCGCTGAACTTGAGTTTCATTATTAGCACTATAAGAATAAATGCTAAAAGTATACCCACATATTTACCATCTATCCACCCTTGGATAGAGTCCGTATTTGTCTTTACAAACCAAATTAGTATTAGAGCAGTGAGTAGATTCCGTAATAACTCTAAGGATGTCATAAGTTTTACATTTCCAACTCCTTGACAATAACTAATTAAATTCTGAGTGAGGAGAGGGAAAAGCAACAGAGACAGTAAAATCAGAAATGATTTTCTATATATAAATGGAATTGGAATGAATGACAGATTCAATATTATGAGAGCGGCTAATGTAACCATGCAATATGCTAAGAAATTGAGTCTGTTTACATAGGATAACACCGAAAAGGATTTATCAGAATATTGTGCTCCAAAGGTGACTACTGCACGAGAAAGGGAGTTGCCGGATAACACAAGCATGATCATAAAATAATTCATGAGTATGCTGATTTGTCCCCATGTTTTAGCAGGCAATATGGATGCGATGTAAAGGGCACTGAGGAAGGTAATGGAACGGGATATGGCAATCCCTCCCATTCTAAATGCTACATCTGAAACCATAATAATCAGGAAGAATTAATAGGATACAGGAATCCGGGTAGTCTTATTCCGTATTAGTAATAAAACTACTCTCAGGTAAATTCAACTCTTTTAAGATAATGGCAAGAGAAGTGATGATTCCAGCTATAAGAGTATAACCTATCACCATAAGTGTTCGCTTTGGTTTATGCCGCTTTATGGGAAGATTAGCTGTATCCAACACCTGAATAGTGGGCGTATCTCTTGCTTCCTGAATTTTACTATCTTCGAATTGCTGAGTAAGAAAGGCATAGAGCTTAGATTGAATTTCTACTTCTCTCTTCAAACGCATGAGTTCAATCTCCAGATCAGGTACTTCAGAAAAATGTGGGAATAAATTCTTTTCTTTTGATTGGCTGCCGATTTTCTGATAGTCTAATTCTCGCAGTTGATTCTCTAACTCCCTAATTTCTAACTGCAATTTTTGAATTTCCGGGTGGTGGGAATTATGGGACTGTTTTAAAATACCTAATCTTACTTCATCAATGAGTATTTGACTTTTTATATCTGCACCAACGCGAATGGCTGCCTTCGTTTGTTCAGCTAAGTCCATTGTATTATGGGTATGTTGAAATGTACGCAGATTTTCTTCAGCAATCCTGAGCTGCTGTACAGATTCATTATAGCGTTTTTCCATAAACTTCCTATGATACCGTGCTTCATCTGTCTGCTGCGTTTTATTTACTATTTCCAATTCGCTGATTATAAATGTGACAATGGATTGTACCAAATTCCGTGCTTTTTCGTCTTCCTCTGATCCGGAAAACCATGGAGTTTGAGCAAACGCTGAAACGGATATAGTGCCTTCTTCCAAATGGTCAAACCTTAGATTCTCCTTGAGGGATTTAACAGCTTCTTCCATATTTTCAGATTCGTACACTTCAATGAGATTCATTTCCTTAATCACTGATTCCATCATGGTTCTGCTCTTTAGTATGGCAAAAATTGCGTTAGAAACATCATCGGCAGTAGATGCAAACATATCAGCAAAAGCAAATCCTTCGATGTTAGCGAGTACACCCTGATCTGATTGCGACTTGGGAGGCATGAGCACTGCTGTGGACTTGAATGTTTTAGGAATGCTAAGTGCCAGAAGTGAGGATAAGACTGCAGTTAAAAATCCCCAACGAATGAGAATGAATTTATGTTTCCAGAGAAGTTTAGTATATTGTACTGAAATGAGTCTGTCCATTTTCTTTGTTAATTTGTAGCAGCAGCAAAGGCTAAATACAAAGACATCATGGCAGTGACAGTCTGAAGAATACTGATATTACCTAAATATCTGAATTTCAAATTGGCAGGTACTTCAATATGATCGCCGGGCTGGGCATACTCAGTTATTGGAATGGAGAGAGAATTTCCATCCCGAAAAACTGTTATTTTTTTTATACTTCCCATATCACTTACTCCACCTGAAAGTGCTAAATAGTCTCTGATTGTATAACCGGAAATAAAGGCATGCCCTCCGGGTTTGTTTACATATCCTGTTATCATTACTAAAGATTTTTTATGGGAAATAAAGGAAGTGATTTCCTCCTTGATATCTCCTGAAAAAGGAACATAAAGGTGGTCCCCCTCCTTAAGGGAAGGATTATCTTTTATATCACCTGTAAGTTGGTAGTTTTTAAGCGAAATAACTTTCTTAGCCTTTGCACCCCTTAACTGAATATTCTCTTCATCAGCTGATTTATGGAGTCCTCCTGCACGATGAACAAGGTCCGTAACTCTGTCTATGGGAGAAACATTTATAAAGCCGGGAGCATTCACGGCACCGCTAACCTGAACCCGAAATTTCCGGATATTTAGCAATACCAATTCCACTTTGGCAGATTTATAAATGTTTTCTTGCAGAAAGTTAAGGAGTACATTCTCTGCTTCAGGAATAGATAACCCTGCAACTGGTATTACACTGATTTCAGGAATCCATAATTCCCCGGTAGGAGTCACACTCAAAATATAAGTGAGATGAGAAGTGGTGAAAATGCTCACTCCAACTTTATCAGCCGGACCTAAAATATATTCCTCAGGAATAATTTCCTGTTCTACAATAAAGGATTCTGGCAAACGAATAAGTTTATCAGAACCGGAGACATCCAGACTGCGGTTATTAATATTTTGACTAAAAAGAGAGATTCCTGTACAAATAAAAAGGATTATAGAAATTTTCATTTTAAAATAAACCGAGGTGAAGGTCTTTCCCGTTCAATTTAAAGAATACTAAGAGATGAATCTTTTGCAAATTCTGATAAAGTTGGCAAATTCTGATCTTTCCTTGAAAGTATAGGTGAATTCCCGGGCCAGACAATTCCAATGTCAGGATCATTCCAAAGAATACCTGCTTCATTTTCAGGGCGATACACTTCCGTACATTTATATGTGATATGAGCCGTCTCTGTCATTACATAATATCCATGTGCAAATCCCTCAGGTATAAAAAGCTGATGTTTATTTACATCATTGAGCTCTGCACCCATCCACTGCCCATAAGTCTTTGAATCAGGTCGTAAATCAACGGCAACATCGAAAATGCCACCCAGTAAACAGCGAATTAATTTCCCCTGTGGAAATTGCTGCTGAAAGTGCAATCCTCTTAAGGTATGTTGTACAGATTTTGCATGATTATCCTGCACAAAGGAATGATTTAATCCTCCATTGGCAAATTTATCACAGTGATATGTTTCCATAAAAAAACCTCGTTCATCTTCATGAACAACGGGTTCGATTAAAATGACATCAGGTATGGCTGTAGGGGAAAATTTCATTTAGGTGAGCGCCTCAAGATATGCCCTGTAATCATTTTGAGGATATGTTTTTATCAGGTTGTTGAATTCATCCCCATTAATAAATCCTTCCTGAAGGGCGATTTCCTCTAAACAGGCGACTTTCAATCCCTGTCGTGACTCTATGGTTTCAATAAATGCACCTGCTTCTAATAAACTCTTATGGGTGCCGGTGTCCAGCCAGGCAACACCTCTGCCTAATAATTCTATATGTAGCTCTCCCCTGGAAAGATACGCCTTATTCAGATCAGTTATTTCTAATTCCCCGCGAGCTGAGGGCTTTAATTCTTTGGTAATCTGTACTACATTCCCATCATAAATATACAAACCGGGTACGGCGTATTTGGTTTTTGGCTCACTGGGTTTTTCTTCTATACTGAGAACATTTCCTTCATCATCAAAATCCACAACTCCATATCTTTCAGGGTCTTTAACGGGATATCCAAATACCGTGGCACCGGTAAATTGTTGTAGTTTGCCTTTCAGAAAATCCAGATATCCGTGACCATAAAAGAGATTATCTCCTAAAATCAGAGTTACAGGGTCATTATTTATAAATTCCTCTCCAATTAAAAATGCCTGAGCAATGCCATTTGGTTCATCTTGTACTTTATAGGAAAATTGCATGCCTATTGAATTGCCATCTCCCAGCAAGTTCTCAAATCGGGGAGTATCCTCCGGTGTGGAAATAATGAGTACTTCCTGAATCCCCATGAGCATTAGAGTAGATAAAGGATAGTAAATCATAGGTTTATCAAACACAGGCATGAGCTGTTTACTGGCAACCATGGTTAGAGGAAATAATCGGGTCCCGCTGCCACCTGCTAAAATAATTCCTTTCACGAACTAAGCACTCCCAATCTTTCCTGCTGATAGGTATTGTTTTGAATAGCTGTCCACCATTTTTTATTATTCAAATACCAGTCAATGGTTTTGTTTATTCCACTTTGAAAGGATTCCTTCGGTGACCATCCTAATTCTCCATTGATTTTAGCAGTATCAATTGCATAACGGAAATCATGCCCCGGTCTGTCTGTGACAAAAGTGATTAACTCTCTGTGAGAAGCTCCATTACTGCGGGGAGCCTTTTCATCCATGATATCACAAATAGTAATTACTATATCTATATTTTTCATCTCATTATTCCCACCGATATTATAAGTATCGCCAAGCTTTCCCTTATTGAGTACTACGGAAATGGCTTCACAGTGATCAATAACATATAACCAGTCTCTTACATTTTCACCTTTCCCGTACACAGGCAAGGGTTTCTCAGCAAGGCAATTCAAAACCATGAGAGGAATTAATTTTTCAGGAAATTGACAGGGACCATAATTGTTAGAGCAATTCGTTATCAAAGCAGGCAGCCCGTAAGTACGATGCCATGCCCTAACCAAATGATCTGAGGATGCCTTTGATGCGGAATAGGGTGAACTGGGGTCGTAAGGAGTTGTTTCCGTAAATAGCCCATCACCAGACAGGCTACCAAAGACTTCATCAGTGGAGACATGCAAAAATCTGAAATTAGAATTACATTCTTTTGAGAGTGCATTATAATACTGCAATGCAGCATTTAGTAGTACTGCAGTTCCGACAATATTGGTGTGGATAAATTCAAATGGTCCGTCAATAGACCGGTCAACATGAGATTCTGCTGCAAAATTAACTATATAATCCGGTCTGTAATTTTCTATGGCTTCTGCCATCATTTCTTTATTACTTATGTCCGCTTGAAGGAAAGAATAGTTTGGCATATCTGCAACCCCTTCAAGAGTGTGTAGATTTCCCGCATAAGTCAGTTTATCAATATTTAAAATATCAATATTTGGCTGCTCCAATTGCTGAAGAATAAAATTACTCCCAATGAAACCGGCGCCACCTGTTACTATAATTTTCATTATAAAAATCCTATATCTTTACGAAAATACCATTCAATTGCTAATAAAAGAATAAGGACCCACCAGTATGCCTGTGATGAAAGTCCGCTTAAATGTAAATCTGTTTCGACCCTGACTGGGTTAATTTCGAGGTTTGCCAATAAAGAATCCAATGAATCAATATATACATAGTTTCCTCCTGTTTTATGTGCCGCTAATTTTAGAGATGTAATATTTTGAACAAGGTCTTGTAATTCCAGATTTATATCCTGAACTACAATAGAAAGCGTATTGCTCCGTAACTGAGTACCATCTGGGAGTTTAGCTTTTACAGAAACAGAATACTCCCCTGCAATCGCCAGCCGGAAGGAGCAGTCGTATTCCGATACACCGGGAATTTTCTTACATTTACTGGTAAGGGTATCTCCTATTGTATGTTCAATAGACAATGTAATGTCATTCAATGGGAATTTACTCATTGATTTTAATCTACCGGTAATTCTTTCACCACGGGAAAAAGAGTCTCCAGAGATTAACAAATTCAGCATTCCCTTATTTTTGTAAATTGCCTTCGTTAATAAAATTTCTGTTAATTTTTTCACTGGTGACTGCCCATTTTTCTGTAATTTTAAATGGTTTGACATGAGTTCAGGGATTCCCAAAAAGAAGAAGTTACTGTGCTGGAAGGTTAAAGCTGAATTATCCTCAAAGTTCAACCAGGTCTCTGCATCCGTTTCCCACTTTACATTCCGTTGTTGAGGCGGAAAGTTTTCGAACTCTACCATTTGATGTTTTGTCCAATGTGAATGATGAGCAATAGGGCTCTCAATATCCGGATCAATTGGTAACCCCTTTAAAAATGGGAAAACGGTGTTCATCTTTTCGGCATTGGATAAATTGCTATGAGGACCTTCAAAATAGATAATTGGTATTTGATTTTGATTGGTATATGCTGATAGTTCACTAAAAATGGATTGATCAGCATTATAAGCGGGAAAATCATCAAAAATAATAAGCGTTGAACCATGCACGACATCAGAGTGGAAATCATTATTCCATGTGCCTGAATCAGTCTTATAAAAATGCATCGTCTCTATATTATCGAATGATGACAGGCAATCTTTAATAAACCCAGTATTCGGTGATAAACCACCGGATATCATTATCACTTGATCTGCCTCATTTATCATATTAATTTTAAATGAATGTTTATTATTACTGAGTTGTGATTCATCAGTCAAAGGCGATAAAGTAGCATGGTTTAATGCTGAAAGCCTGTGAGCAGGAATTTTTATTTCCACCTTCCTTTCAGAGAAACCATTAGTAAAATTGACTTTTTCCTGATAAATATCTTCTCCATTTCCATTTATTATTTCAAGAATGGATTCCATTGAAGCATTCACCTGTGAAGCAATATCAACACTAAGCAATACAGTATCCTCAGGAGAAAACTGACTTCCACTATACACATTATCTATACGAATATCATTTTTTTGAAATGCAGGTCCTACACCAATTGTATGAAATGGGATATGCTCAGGCAGCTGCAGACTGCTTAATTCTTTCCCCATAGTGGCAACACCATCACTTATAAACAACACTTGATCTGGACTTTGATTTCTGATATAGGTGGGTAATTTGGTAAAATCAGATAAAAGAAAATCTGAATCGTAATTAATTTCATTTAAAGAGTATATGGAAAGATCAAGGGAATGGGTGTCCTCCCATTTGTATATTTTTTTGGAAATATCTTTAATTTGTATAGATTTATTTTCCAAATGGTATTGCATACTTTCTGAGTTGTCAATGATAGCTGCAATCTTTTGTGATTCCATTTCAATATTCAGCCATTTCATCCAGGGGTTTAGTAAGAGCAGGAGTAATAGTAATATGGTAATAGAACGAAGAGAAAGAAGGAATAATCTATACCAAAATTTTTGTTTAGAAAGCTTTGAATGATATTGAATGAGTAATCCCATAAAAATCACAAGGAAAATAAAAGTTATCACCGGCGGACCTAAAATTTTCATGCCATTAAAGTATCGTTTAGTGCCAAGTTGGGATTTGCCTGCAATTCCAGATTTGAAAAAGTCCCCGCCTTTATATAATGATATCCTGCAATGGCAATCATGGCAGCATTATCTGTACAATACTTAATGGGAGGAAAATAAAAGTGTAAATTTCTCTCTTCTGCCAGGATGTCTGCTTTTTGTCTAAAAGCCTTATTGGCTGCCACACCCCCGGTAATAGAAATATAATCCAGTCCTGTTTTTTCTATTACCATTTCCAGACGGTTAAGTAAAGTATTGATAATAGCATCCTGATATCCGGCTGCAATATGTGCTTTATTCTCTTCAAAATAATCTTTGTCTAATTTCTGTGATTTATACAATAAAGCCGTTTTCAGTCCGCTAAATGAAAAGTTCATAGGTTGGGACTTCACGACAGGTACAGGGAAGGGAAATAATTGAGTATTGCCATGTTTAGCTAACTTTTCAATTTCAGGTCCTCCAGGATAGGTCAGCCCCAGAATTCTCGCTCCCTTATCAAAAGCTTCACCGGCTGCATCATCCACCGTATTGGAATGAAGGGTATAATCACCAGGGGCAGTAACCTCCCAAATTTGGGTATGTCCACCTGTGACTAAAAAACAGAGATAGGGATATTTCAAGTCAGGGTAGGCAAGAAAACTTGCATACAAATGCCCTTCTAAATGATTGACGCCTACAAAAGGAATATTCAACCCAATTGAAAGACCTTTTGCATAATTCAACCCCACATGTAATGCACCGGCTAAACCTGCACCATAAGTCACTGCAATAGCATCTAAATCTGTCAGATTAAGGGCTGCTTTTTCAAGAGCTGTATTAACAATTCTGTGGATTTGTGAATCGTGTTCTCTGGAGGCATATTCAGGCACCACACCGCCAAATTGTGTATGAATTTCCTGAGAAAGTACTACAGAGTTTAAGATTTCCCCATCAATACATATAGCTGCCGCAGTTTCATCACAGGAACTTTCGATAGCAAGAATATTCATAGATAAAAAAATGGGGCGAATATGATTCCGACCCATTTAATTACTGATTATTGATTATTCAGAATCTTGGGTAGATCCGGCATCTTCTCCGCTGGATTCATTTGCCGACACCTGATCTATTACATCCTGAGGTATTTCAAGTTTTTCAGGTTCTAAAGGCTCAACTTTTTGATCTGATGTATCATCGGCCTGAGCTTCGTCAATTCCTAATTCCATCATAAGAATAATCTTCATATATTCTTCATCAACTTCCTGTACGGTAATTTCATGGGAATCACCTTCTTTGAAATTAGTGAGTATATGATTTTTCTCATGTTTCTTCAGGCGTTTTAATGGAACAATACCCTCTAAGTTTTCACCCAAATCAAAAATGATTCCTTTGTCAAGCACCTTTAATATGGTTCCGGAAACTAATTTTCCCGAGGGGAATTTTGTTCGAATATCTTCCCAGGGATTGTCTTCTACCTGTTTCATACCCAATGCAAGACGGCGGTCTTCAGCAGAAACTTCCAAAATCTTTACCTTAACCTTATCACCTTTTTGCACTATTTCTTTCGGGTGGCGGACTAATTTTGTCCAGCTCATATCAGATACATGTACCAATCCGTCAATACCTTCTTCCAATTCAATAAAAGCACCAAACTGGGTAAGATTGCGTACAGAGCCCTCCTGTTCAGAACCTACCTCATACTTACTTTCAATGGTATCCCATGGATTATCCTGCAATTGCTTGATACCCAGCGATATTTTCTTTTCAACAGGATCAATATTGAGGATTTTTGCCTCAACCTTATCCCCCACTTTAAACATATCTGAAGGATGCTTTATATGACGAATCCATGAGATTTCAGAGATATGAATGAGACCCTCAACGCCTTCTTCTAATTCAATGAATGCACCGTAATTCATCATATTCACTATCTTGCCTTCTACAATGGAATCTATGGGATATTTCTCTAATATATCAACCCATGGTTCTGGTTGTAATTGTTTCATTCCTAAAGAAACTCTCACTTTCTCCACATCGAAATCAATTACTTTAACTGTCACTTTCTCACCAAGGGTCAGTTTCTCCGTCGGATGATTGATTCTGCCCCAACTGATATCTGTGATATGAAGCAATCCGTCAATACCACCCAAATCAACAAAGGCACCAAAATCGGTAATATTTTTTACGGTTCCTTCTAGTACCATACCTATTTCCATATCAGACAGGACAGCTTGGCGTTTTTCAAGGAGGTCATCTTCGAGGATTGCTTTTCTGGATAGAACAATATTCTGTCTTAGCTCATTGAATTTTACAATTTTAAACTCAGATTCAACACCGATAAAATCATCGAAATCTGTAACCGGTTTAATGTCAACCTGTGAGCCTGGCAGGAATGCCTGTACAACTCCAAGGTCAACTACCATACCGCCTTTGATTCTTCTGGTGATAAGTCCGGTGATGAGTTCTTCTTTTTCAAAGCAATTTCTTATTTCAGTCCAGCGTTTTTGAAAATCAGCTCTTTCTTTGGAAAGAATAATATTTCCTCTGCGATCTTCAAAAGTATGAATAAAAACATCAATATCCTGCCCGATTTCTGGGAGGTCCTCGAATTCAGATTTTCGGATTATTCCTTCGGCTTTAAAGCCAATATCTAACATGACATCACGGTCTGTGATTCCAACTACCTGACCGGTTACCACCTCTTTTTCCCGTATATCAGCAAAGGTCTGGCTGTATTTGTCATTTAATTCCGGAGAGGTTTCCGGTATTTCATCATATTGTTCCAATTCATCCTGGGAAACAGTCTTGATATCTGTCAGGATTGATGGATCTAAATAATTGGTAAGGGGTATTTCCTGCAATGTATCAACCGTTTCTGTTTCATTTGCTTCTTCGGTATCTTTTTCTTCTTCAGCAGTTTCGACTACAATTTCTTCAACCGCGTCAATAGTCTCTTCTTGTTTTTCTTCCATTGCGTCTGTTGTGGAAGTATCTTCCGATTCTGTGGTTTCTACTTCCTGGTTTTCAGTTATTTCTTCGATACTCATATAATGAGTCTTGCTCCTATGTTATTGATGTTTTTACTATTTCAATGATGCGTTGAACCTGACCTTCAAGACTTAGTTGAGTTGTATCAACTTCAATGGCATCCTCTGCTTTTCTTAAAGGAGAATTTTTCCTGGTGGTATCTTTAAAATCCCGCTGCTTTATTTCTTCTATAAGTGCGTTTAAGGTCTTTTTTTCACCTTTGGCAGATAAATCTTTTAATCTGCGTTTGGCTCTTTCTTCTACATCAGCTATGAGAAAAAATTTAAATTCAGCATCAGGGAAGACTACAGTACCAATATCCCTTCCTTCCAAAACCACATCTTTCCCATGAGACAGCCTGCGTTGATAGTCAACGAGTCGTTCTCTTATTTGGCGGATTGTACTGTATTTACTGGCTGATTGTGCAACATCAGAAGATGTTATCTCTGATGCTACATTGACACCGTCCAACAGCAATTCATCCTTATTCAAACCGCCAAAGTCCAGAGTGGTATTATCAAGGATATGAGATATTCCTGACTCATTCTCCGGTAGTATTTCTTCTTTGAGACATTTCAATGCAATACCTCTGTACATGGCTCCCGTGTTTATATGAATAAAACCAAGTTCTTTTGCCACTTCCTTGGCTGTGGTGGTTTTTCCTGAGCCGGCAGGACCATCAATTGCAATAACCATCTCGTCTAAAAATACCTTTCCAAAAAGCTGGGAAATCTACAGCTATCTTTTATATTAATAAAACACTTATAGTTTGCAGTTGACAGGAATTGCCTAGATAGGAATAGAGATTTGGTTATCAGTTTTCGGTTAATGCTTATCGGGAGTTGGGATAACCTATTGAGACTTTGGAATTGGATTAGGAGTGTGAATAACGATGATGGTGGACTTGTAGCTTGCACGCAGCAATTTATAGAATAAGTTTATTTTTGAAGGTTCTTCCTTTCTCCTTCCCCTCATTTACCCTGCTCAAGCTTCTTCACCTCATGTTTTTTCAATAATCTAAATTTCCCGGGGGCTAAATTATCAACATGAAATCCGGCAAAAGACTGACGATGCAAATGGATAACCTTCGAATCCAATGCAACAAAAATGCGTTTTACTTCATGTTTTCTGCCTCTCTTTAAAATGACCTTCCAATATATGAGTCCCCCTCTTTTCTCCAGACGAGTCAAATCACCTTTTGATATGGAGCCATCGTCAAGATGTATCCCCTTTGAAAGTAAATGATGTCTTTCCCGTGGAATATCAATTTTTGTAGCAGCAATATAAATCCGCTCAATCTGGTTTTTGGGATGCATCAGTACATTTGCTAATTCACCATCGTTGGTTACTACAATGGCTCCGGTGGTGTCCCTGTCTAATCTGCCAATAGTAAACAGGCGTTCATCGACAGGAATTAAATCAATCACTTTCTTGCGGCCCTGAGGATCCTCGGAAGTGGAAATATATCCTTTTAATTTATTCAGCAGATACACTCTCCTCGGCGGCATAGAATCAAGAGTGTGGCCATCGCAGACTACCACATCATCCGGGGATACCTGAAATGAAAAATCCCGGTTAACCTTTCCGTTTATCACCACCTTTCCTGTTTCAATGAGTGTATCACATTTTCTCCGGGATGCTATTCCTGAGCGGGCAAGGAACTTATTTAATCTCATAATCTGTTTCAAATAATTCAGGGTTAGATTGGTTTCCGAGAAGCTCATTGAGCTCTTTTAATTTTGGCAGATCATTATGGCTTTCAAGCCCAAAAGACTCTAAAAATAATCGGGTGGTTCCAAAGAGCAATGGTCTGCCAGGAGTACTTCCCCTGCCTTTTACGGTGATGAGCTCTCGCTCCATGAGAGTGGAAATAACTGATCCGCATTCAACACCGCGGATGGATTCAACCTCTGCCTTACTCACAGGCTGCCGATATGCGATTACAGACAGAGCCTCAAGCGCAGGACGGGATAATTGAATTTTTCGAGATTTATTAAAAAGCCGTTGAATATATACATGGTATTCCGGATGAGATAATATCTGATATCCTCCTGCAATTTTCTCGATGATAAGCCCCTTGTTCTCTTTTTGATACTGTTCATTCAAATTGACTACAGTAGATTTTAAGTCAATCATCTCTTCATTTTCCAGAATCTGATTTAACTTTTTCTGATTTAATGGATCAGGAGAGGCAAATAATAATACTTCTACCAATTTTTCTTTTTTATTCATCAGGCTGCTTTGGACAGGGAGACATCCCCGAACGGATGCGCCTGGGTAATATGAATTTGCTTATTTCTCAGTAATTCCAGGATTGCCATAAATGTGACTACAATTTTCAATTTCGTTTGAAGAGACGGAAACAATGAAGTAAAGGTAACAGAGCCTGATTCAGGCAATGCTTGTAGTAAAAATTGAATTTGGTCCTCTAATTGAATGGGTTCCTGCCGGAGTTCATAGGGATTTACTTCCGGAAGCCTGTGCAACAATTCCTGAAATATAGATGACAGAGAAAACAAAGTCACATTATGCAATACATCCTGTTGTTGACCATTAGTAATTATAACAGGTATTGTATTCCCCAATGGGTACTGGTATAAATGATTCTCATGTAGCTCTAATAAAGCCTCCCCTACTTCTTTATATTGTTGATATTCCAGCAGTCGCTGCACAAGAGGTGTTCTTGGGTCTTCAATTTCTTCATCTTCCCCTTCGGAGACAGGGAGAAGCATCTTTGCTTTAATTTTCATCAATAGGGATGCCATATACACAAATTCTCCACCTACATCTATGTTTAATATTTCCATCACCTTTAAATATTCTAAAAACTCATTAGTGATGTGAGAGATGGGAATATCATAAATATTCAACTTATCCCGATGGATAAAAAACAGCAATAAATCCATGGGCCCCTCAAAATTTTCAATTTTTACTTCATATGCCATACTTCAGCGTGCAGGTGAAATAAATCCTACTTTTCTATACACTTTTGTTAGTGTCTTTCTTGCCCGGTAATAAGCATTCTCAGCCCCTTGATTTAATACAGATTCAAGGTAAGATTTATCCTGTATTACCCTGTTGTATTCGTGTTGAATTGGGGTGAGAAATTCTGCTATGGAATTTCCCAACACCTCTTTAAAATCAGAGTACATTTTGCCTTCGAACTCTGTTTCGATAGATGCTATAGAATTTCCTGAAATTAGAGAGTAAATTTGCAGAAGGTTGGAAATACCGGGGCGGGAGTCATCCAATTTAATCTCTGAACCTGAATCTGTGACAGCTCTTTTTACTTTCTTTCTGGCAACATCAGGGCTGTCTAGCAATGTGATTAGATTATTCAAATTTTCATCAGACTTTGACATCTTCTTTTCAGGGTCTTGCAGGCTCATCACCCGTGCCCCGGATTTAGGGATATAGGGCTCAGGAATCGTGAAGGTGTCTGAATACTGTGTATTGAAGCGATGTGCTAAATCACGGGACAACTCTAAATGCTGTTTCTGATCGGCTCCAACGGGAACCAAATCTGCCTGATATAAAAGAATATCCGCAGCCATGAGGATGGGGTAGGTAAATAAACCTGCATTTATGTTTGCAGCATGTTTTTTTGACTTATCTTTAAACTGGGTCATCCGATTTAATTCACCCATGGAGGTAATACTGCTTAAAATCCACATGAGTTCGGAGTGCTGAGGAACATGGGACTGAATAACAATGGTTGACTTTTTCGGGTCAATTCCACAGGCAATATATTGTGCCACGAAAGACAGGCACCGTTTTCTCAGTTCTGCAGGGTTTTGCTTTACTGTGAGTGCATGCATATCCACCACCAAAAAGATACTGTCATGGCTATCCTGCAGACCAACCCAGTTTTTTATGGCACCTAAATAGTTGCCTAAACATAGCTGACCACTGGGTTGAATTCCCGAAAGCAGAATGGGTTTTGCTGCGTCTGCCATTAGTTTTTCTCCTGCATAAACAAATAAGGTCTCCAGGAGGATTGAAATTGTTTAACATACTTTTGTAAATGTAAAATCATAGTGGGTTTACGCGGTTTCTTTAAAAGTTGAAATCCAGATTCATTTAATGGTTGATTTCCTTTCTTTGTATTACAGGGAACACAGGCTGCAACCAGATTTTCCCAGGTGTCTTCTCCTCCATGCTTTTTAGATTTAATATGATCAATGGTCATAGGCACGGATTTTGCACGGCAATACTGGCAAGTATGATTATCTCGTTTTAAAATATTCTTTCTTGATAATACTATGTTTTTTCTTTGGACTCTGGCATAATATTTCAATTTAATCACACTTGGAAGCGGAAGCGAAAGGTAAGCTGAATGGATATTTTCCCGGTAGTTTTCCACAGCTTCTACTTTCTCATTTAAAACCAGAATAATTGCTCTCTTCGCACCAATAATCATAAGTGGTTCATAGCTTTGATTCAGGACAAGTACTCTTCTGTTTAAAATGGCAGCCATTAGTTTTTCAATAATTCCTTTATTGAAAAATATTGCTTTTCCATTTCTGCAAGTAAGGAATGAAAATGTGGATCAGACTTATTATGGGACTGAACTCTTACACACCCTGAGCAATGAATAAAATCTTTTTCATCGAGGAAGATTGAAACATGGTTCACATTTCCATTTTCGAAATAATAAATCAAATCTCCCTTTCCCGCTTCTTCACTTTTAATTTTTTTTAGTCTCTCATCTTGTATTTGGTCGCTTGTGTCACGGGCTAAATGGACTTTGAAATGATTGAATATTGACTGAACAAAACCGGAACAATCATATCCAAAGGAGGATTTCCCGCCCCATAAATAAGGCACTCCCAATAAGGATTCTGCAATTTGAATTAGGGAATCTCTGCTAAATTTGGCAACAGGTGGTTGTGGCGGAATGAAGCCACCTTCACCATTATGGAGAGAAATATACGAATATCCTGAAGTGAGGGACTCTGCAGGAACCCGAGTTCCGAATGATAATAGCTGTTTTTCTGTCCCATCCCTCCCTCGGTTTTCTCTGACAGGTGCATATCGCATGGTGATTTGAATGGAATTGTAGTTTGGTTTCTCGGAGGTACTCGTATAAAATTCATGTATCCAGCCTGTATAGCCATCTTCTGTTTGAACCTGGAACCACCGTTGATTTGTATCCAAAACAGTTATTATTTCCCAAAGAAGGCCTTGCGTCACCATTTGTGAGGTAAAGGTCGGCTCCTTATAAATTGGTGCAACTGCCTGGGATATGGTCAGTTTATCTGGCATTAATTTCGTTTGCACGGATATAGTTAATAAGGATTTTCCCGATTTCAGTATTATCAAAAAATCCATCAAATACTTCTGCCCCAGGACCGGTAGCAAAAACAGGAACAAAATTAGCAGAATGATAATCAGAAGTAAATCGCACATCCAAATCAGAATCGGGACCGTCATGAATAACCACTCCTCCACATTCGTGGTCTGCCGTCAATACCACTAATACCTCAGGATGGAGTAATTGGTAGTCCAATAAATGATTAACCAGATCATTCAACGAAGCCATTTCTCCCCGGATGTATTCAGCGGAATTAGCATGACCACCCCAATCCACCTGCGATTCTTCAATCATGACAAAGAACCCATTTGGATTTTCATCTAAATGATTAATAGCCAACATTGCCATTTCAGTTGTGGAGGGATTTCTGCCTTCATGAGCTGCAGGGAGAGCATCTTCTGAGAACAACCCCAAGAGGCGTTTGGAGGGGTCAACATCAGCATCAATCCTGCTGATAAATTGCCCGTTTTTATTCACAAATTCATTAATAAGTTCTTCGGGCCAATATTTTTTACCTCCACCTAAAATGGTTTCAATTTCTGCACCTGCAAATTGACGGGCAATTTCTGCTTCCAGCTTTCGGTATTCTACATGGGCGGCAAAAGATGCGGGAGTAGCATGGGTCACCGTTGAAGTAGCTACTAATCCTGTTGCCATATTTTTTTCTTCTGCCCATTCCAACATGGTTTTCACAGCAAGGGTATCCGTATCTACTCCTATGGCGCCATTGTAAGATTTTATACCTGATGATAGTGCAGTTCCGCTGGCAGCAGAGTCTGTTACCCGTTTGCAGGTGGTTCCGCATTGGCCATGATTTGGATGAGTGGCAACCAGACCAATATGGTGGAAACGCGCTGGAGCAAATGCACCATTGGCATAATAGGAAAGGGAGTACTGACCGATTCCTGTGCCATCTGCAATGATGAAAATAATGGACTTGGGAATTTCCTCAGGCGTCTTTTTCAATGTATAATTCACATGAGGTTTAGAAGGAATTATATTTGACTTTTCTTGCTGAAGTACCAAGCCGTACATGGTATAACATCCCATAGAGGATAGAAATAAAAATGAGTAGAGAATTTTTTTCATGATATTAGTTTTAAGAATTTTCGTTTGCCTACTTTTAACACTCTGTCATCACCTGGTTCAATGAGGTAATGAATGTCTGTTACTTTTTCCTGTTCAATGCTGACTGCTCCCTGTGAAATAAGACGACGGCTTTCCCCATTTGAGGCAGACAATTTATTATCAACCATGAGGGAAACCAATTTAGAAGGGGCTGTGATTTTACACTCAGGCATTTCATCGGGGACTTCTTTTTTTATAAACATTTTATCAAATTCGGCTTCAGCCTGCTGCGCCTTTTCAGCATCATGGTAAAGGGTAACCAACTCACGTGCCAACTTCCTTTTTACATCCCTTGGATTTGAAATGCTGTTTTTCAAATCTTTCCTGATACTTTCCAATTCTGAAGAAGATACATCAGTGGCAAATTCAAAATATTTTGCAATCAGACTATCAGGGATAGAGAGGGCTTTGCCGTATATATCTGAAGGTGAATCCGTTAAGCCAATATAATTATCATAAGACTTTGACATTTTTTCCACACCATCAGTACCTACTAATATGGGTGTGGTTATAATGACCTGCGGTTCCTGCCCGGCCTCTTTTTGCAGGTGCCTGCCAACAAGAAGATTGAACTTCTGATCTGTACCTCCTAATTCTACATCAGAATGGAGAAATACAGAATCATGCCCCTGTGCTAAGGGATAGAGAAACTCATGTACAGAAATAGGAATACCATCCTTATAGCGTTTGGTAAAATCATCCCTCTCCAACATTCGTGCAACCGTATAATTTGAAGAGAGCCTGATGACCTCTGAAAAGTCCATTTTGCCCAACCAATCAGAGTTGTACACAATTTGTAAGCCTTCCTGTCTCAATATTATGGAAGCCTGATCAATGTATGATAGGGCATTTTCCCTGGTTTCTTCTAAGGTGATTTGTGGTCTTGTTTTATTTCGACCAGTGGGGTCACCAATCATTGCCGTAAAATCACCAATGAGCAATATAGCTTCATGACCTAAATCCTGAAAATGTCTTAATTTCCGCAGAACTACCGCATGACCGATATGAAGATCCGGACGGCTTGGATCGCAGCCAAACTTTACTTTGAGAGGGGCTTTATTTTTAATGGATTTGGTTATTTTTTTTTCTAACTCTTCAACAGGGATAATTTCTTCAACCCCACGAAGTATCAACTCCATCTGCTCATTTAATGGTGCAAAAGTTTTCATATTAATTTCTATAGTTTTTAATGGCTCTGTCCACTTGTCTTTTTAAATCACGATCTTGCTTTGTCTTGCGTTTATCCCAGAGTTTCTTCCCCTGTGCCAAACCAAATTCAATTTTTACTCGTCCTTTTTTCAAATAGAGTGACAAAGGGATAAGTGTCTTTCCCTTCTCTTCTACGAGTCGTTTTATCTTATTCAGTTCCTGTCGATGAAGCAGCAGTTTCCTGTCTCGTACTGGGTTATGCGTAGAATATCCTGCATTGGAATATTCACCAATATGCATTCCAATTACAAATAATTCATGCTCAATAAATCGTACATAGGCTTCTTTCAGATTGGCTTTTCCTTCCCGAATGGCTTTTACTTCCGAACCAACCAGTACCATTCCTCCTTCAAATTTTTCCAGGATTTGATATTCATGGA